>JAHCBA010000015.1 GCA_019634625.1 Verrucomicrobiia bacterium | reverse complement strand
AAACCGGGCGTCAGGAGGCTGGGAGCGGGGAAGCAGCGACTGTGACTGTAATGGGTCTCCTGACGATGTTCGCGGCATACACGGTTCCTCACGGTCGTCGCGTGGCGGCTGTGCCGGGAACGCGGGTGACTCATCGTGACCGTCCGGCGAGCGTTGATTGGACTGCCTAGAGGTTGGTAGAAAGGGTTTGTGGTTGTCAACGATGGATTGGGTTGGGTAGATAGGCTGCAAACAAAGGTGATCCTGGATTTCCGGCACCGGGCAGGGCCGTGGATCGTTCGCAGTCCCAAGGGTGCTCGTCCTGGCACTTATCCTTGAAAGGGCATGGAGCCCATTGGGAGGACGGTCATGCGTTGTCTGTCGGGTTGAAGCTGATCCTTCCGTGCCACTGGCAACAAGGAAACAGGGGGAGGGGATTGGAACTTGGATTCAGGGGGGGGCGGCGGGGAGCGTCCGGGATCATGCCGCAACGATGGGGTGGCTTGGGTTGTGGACTCGCGGAGGTTGTCGGTCCGGTTCGTTGCCTCTTCATCCACACCCTGGGGACGAATCGTTTAGGGAGGATTCGACTCGGGCGTGACCGTTGAGGAGGGGGGTGCTAGGGTCGCCAGCCATGGACGACACGTCGCCGCAGACTTCTCCAACCGGTTCGGCGCCTTCCCGGGCGGAAGGGGGAACCGGGCCGCTGAATTCGGCAGCGGCAGGGGGAGGGCCGGGAGGGCCGGGGGGGATGGGGTCTGCCGCCGGGGTTCCCCCTCCGTTGCCGCCGGTGGCCCCTCCTTCGCCTCCGCCGCCGCCGAGGGGCCCGGCTCTATCGGGCACGGTGCCTTGCGGCCCGGCGCCGGGCCGGGTTGACGGTCCGCCGGCGCCGAAGCGGTCCGGGATCTCGGGATGGTGGTGGGTGGTGGGCGTGCTGGTGGTGCTGGGGATCGGCGGGGTGCTGGTGGTCGGCTACGTTTCCGACCAGGTCCGGACGATGCGGGTCAGTGCGATGGGAGGATTTGGCGGGTCGAGCCGGACGGACGAGTTGCGGGAGGTGGTGCTGCGGCCGGCGGGGACGCGGAACAAGATCGTGGTGATGGACCTGACGGGCATCATCTCCGGCGATCCATGGGATTACATGGGGAACACGCTGGTGACCCACGTGGAGCGGCAACTCGAACGGGCGGCGCAGGATCCGCATGTGAAGGCGGTGGTGGTGCGGGTGGATTCGCCGGGGGGCGAGGTGCTGGCCTCGGACGAGATCTACCAGCGTTTGCAGGCCTTCCAGGAAAGGCACGACAAGCCGATGGTGGCGTCGATGGGGAGGTTGGCGGCGTCGGGTGGGTATTACGTCGCGGCTCCCTGCCAGTGGATTGTGGCGCACGAGTTGACGATCACCGGGAGCATCGGGGTGATCATGCAGGGCTACAACTGGCGCGGATTGATGGACAAGGTCGGGGTGAGCCCGCAGGTGTTCAAGAGCGGGGATTTGAAGGACATGCTGAGTCCGAGCAAGCGCGAGGAGGAGATCACCTCGGAGGAGCGGCGGATCGTCCAGGATCTGGTCAACGAGACGTTCGAGCGGTTCAAGTCGGTGGTCGAGGAGGGACGCGGGCTGGCGCGGGCGCGGAACGAGGACAATTCCGGCGAGGAGCGGGACCGTGGACGTGCGTTGGCGCGGAGTTGGGAGGATTACGCGGACGGACGGCTGTTGTCGGGGAAGGAGGCGTGGACGCTGGGGATGGTGGATGAACTGGGGAACTTCGACACGGCGGTGGAAAGGGCCCGGAGGCTGGCGGGGATCCAGGATGCGCGGCTGGTGCAGTATCTGAGGCCGATGGGATTTGGGTCGTTGTTCCGTCTGTTCGGGCAGGGGGAGGAGGCCCGGGTGACGGTGGACCTGGGGATCGCCATGCCCAATCTGCGGGCGGGTCTCTACTTCCTGGCGCCGGAACTGGTCCGCTGAGAAAGGCCCTCCCCGCTGGGATGCGGGAGGGAAGCCGGCGGGGAAGAGAGCGACGTCGAGACTCTCTGCGAGTCTTTCGGTGAGAAGCAGGACGAGGCGGGAAGGAGGCGTTGGCGTGACGTCGTTACCGGACCGTGAATTTTTCATTTCGGTCAACTCGCCGCTTGACGGTGCGGGTTGTTTTTGGTGATTTGCGCACGCAGCACGGGCAGGGAGGTCTTGCGCTCGATTTTTGTGGTGAGTTGCCGGGGAACC
The DNA here is from genome assembly GCA_019634625.1 of Verrucomicrobiia bacterium. Taxonomy (NCBI): domain Bacteria; kingdom Pseudomonadati; phylum Verrucomicrobiota; class Verrucomicrobiia; species Verrucomicrobiia bacterium. The sequence continues at coordinate 139,925 of JAHCBA010000015.1, read as the reverse complement.
CTGAAGCGGACGGAAGAGCCGCTGATCCCGTGTGGCCCATGGTGCCCTTCAATTCCGCGAAACACGGGTGGTCCGATTCGGTCCGGGTCTGGAGAGATTCCTTCACGCAGCGGGTCCCTTGGAGGAAGGGTTGTGACCTGTCGGGCGGAGGGCACTTCGGGACAGTGGAACGGCGCCCTTGGGTCCCTGCTTCGAATCGGACGTTGAGTGTCCTTCGACTCTTCCTGGTTCTCCTCTTTGGGGGCGTTGGCATCGGCGTCGCCCAAGTCCCGGCGCTGATCCACTACCAGGGGCGGGTTCTGGTGGATGGCGTGGGGTTCAACGGGACGGGCCACTTCAAGTTCAGTCTGGTGAACGCCACGGGCACGGCGGTGTTTTGGCGCAACGCTCCGGACACCACGGGCGACGGGGAACCGGATGCCGCCGTGTCGGTTCCGGTGGCGCAGGGGCTGTACTCGATCCTGCTGGGCGATGTCTCGCTTCCCAACATGGCCGCTCTGCCGGTCGGGGCCTTCGCGGGCGGCGACGTGTATCTCCGGGTCTGGTTCCATGACGGATCATCGGGTTTTGAACGGTTGTCTCCGGATCAACGGGTGGCCGCGGTGGGGTACGCCCTGATCGCCTCCACCGTCCAGGACGGTGCCATCGGGGCGGCGCAACTGGCGCCGCAGGCGGTGACGGGTGCGGGGTTGGCGGATGGGAGCGTGGGGACGGCGAAGCTTGTGGATGGCGCGGTGACGGGTGCGAAGCTGGCGGATGGATCTGTGGGAGCAGGGAAGTTGGCCGCGGGTTCGGTGGGGAGTGGGCAACTGGCGCCGCAGGCGGTGACGGGTGCGGGGTTGGCGGATGGGAGTGTGGGGACGGCGAAGCTTGTGGATGGGGCGGTGACGGGTGCGAAGTTGGCGGATGGGAGTGTGGGGACGCCGAAGCTCATGGATGGCGCGGTGACCGGTGCGAAGCTGGCGGACGGATCTGTGGTGGCGGGGAAGTTGGCGGCGAGTTCGGTGGGGAGTGCGCAACTGGCGCCGCAGGCGGTGACGGGTGCGGGGTTGGCGGACGGGAGCGTGGGGACGGCGAAGCTCGCGGATGGGGCGGTGACGGGTGTGAAGCTGGCGGACGGATCTGTGGGGGCAGGGAAGTTGGCGGCGGGTTCGGTGGGGAGTGCGCAACTGGCGCCGCAGGCGGTGACGGGTGCGGGGTTGGCGGACGGGAGCGTGGGGACGGCGAAGCTCGCGGATGGGGCGGTGACGGGTGCGAAGCTGGCGGATGGATCTGTGGGAGCAGGGAAGTTGGCCGCGGGTTCGGTGGGGAGTGCGCAACTGGCGCCGCAGGCGGTGACGGGTGCGGGGTTGGCGGATGGGAGCGTTGGGACGGCGAAGCTCATGGATGGGGCGGTGACCGGTTCGAAGCTGGCGGACGGATCTGTGGGAGCAGGGAAGTTGGCGGCGGGTTCGGTGGGAAGTGCGCAACTGGCGCCACAGGCGGTGACGGGTACGGGGTTGGCGGAAGGGAGTGTGGGGACGGCGAAGCTCGTGGATGGGGCGGTGACCGGTGCGAAGCTGGCGGATGGAGCGGTGACCGCGGGCCGGATTGCGGGCGTATTGGAGCCGGGCCAGTTGCCCGGCAACGTGGCGTACACGGACACGGATCTGGCGGCGGCGAGCAATGCGCTGCGCGTGCGGTTCAGTCTGGACCTGGCGGTTCTTCTGGAGCGCATCGAGACCTTGGAGGCGGGCGGAGGGGGAGGCGGTTCCGGTCCTTCGGGTTCATTGCCGAAGGGGATGGTGCTGGCGTCGGCAGTTCAGGGAGATCCATCGATGGTCGCGGACGGATACCGGATGTTTTCCACGCTGAGTCCTGGCGAATGGCGCTCCGGTGCCACGGAGGGAGCGCCGGCGCCGCGGACGGGGGCGGCGGGCGTTTGGACCGGGACGGAGTTTCTTGTGTGGGGCGGCGAGGTAGGGGCCGATGTCTTTTCCGGTTCGGGTGCGGCGTATCGGCCGGCATCGGATGGGTGGGTGGGATTGCCTGCGATTCAGGCGCCGACGGGGCGAACCGGGCATTCGGGGGTATGGAGCGGGCAGGATTTCATTGTCTGGGGCGGGTTCTCGGCGGCCGGCTATCTCAGTAGTGGCGGTCGCTTTCGACCGGCGACGCAGACCTGGTCACCGCTGGCGAGTGCGGGAGCCCTGGAGGGGCGGGACGGTCATGTGGCGGTGTGGACCGGGGCTGGGATGTTGATTTGGGGTGGGCGCAACAGCACGGGGCCACTGGCATCGGGCGCCGTCTATGATCCGGTTCTGAATGCATGGTCACCTCTGGGGCTGCCTGGGGCACCGGTGGGACGGTCGGGGGCGACGGTGGTTTGGACGGGCCAGCGGGCGTTGATCTGGGGAGGGCAGGGGATGTCAGGGGTGCTGGGGAATGGCGCTCAACTGGTTTTCGACGATTTCGGCGGGCCGTTCGAGTGGCGGGCCATCAGCACGGTGGGTGCGCCCGGGGCCCGGCGCGGGCATACGGCGGTCTGGACGGGGACCCGGATGGTGATCTGGGGCGGGCGCGATGCCGGGGGCAATCCGCTGGGGGACGGTGCGATGTACGACCCGCTGCTGGACGTTTGGAGTGCCGTGCCGACCGAGGGGGCGCCGACGGCGCGGACGGGACACGCCGCGGTGTGGACCGGGGAGGAGATGGTGGTGTGGGGTGGCGAGGCGGGGGGCGGTGCGCTGGCCACGGGTGCGGCCTGGGACCCGATCACGGGCCAGTGGCGGCCGCTGACGGGCGAGGGCGGGCCGGTGGCCCGGGCGGAGATGGTGGCGGGGTGGAACGGGGTTGAGTTGCTGGTATTCGGCGGGCGGGCCGAAGGCCAGAGGCTGGGCGCGATGCAGCGCCTGGATCCCCGCCCGACCTGGTATTTGTATCGCAAGCCGTGAAGGAGGATTGAAGCGTGAGGCCCGAGATGAAGGTTTCGATTCGATGGCTGACGGGCGCGGTGGCGGGAGGGGTTTGTCTCCTCGCGCCCGTGGCATCCGGGCAATGGCTGACGCAGAGCGTCACGCTTCAGCCCGGCTGGAACGCGGTGTACCTGCATGTGGATGCCTCCCATGTTCCGATCGATGACTTCATGGCGGGGATACCGGGGCATCCCATCGAGGAGGTTTGGCGATGGAACCCGCTGGCACCGACGGCACAATTCACAGCCAGCCCATCGGTGCCTTCGGAGAGCGGCACGCCCTGGAGCAGTTGGGTGCGGGGCCTGGGCGCCTCGTCTTCGCTGACCCGCCTGACCGGCAACGGGGCGTATCTTGTCCGCGTCGAGGCCGGGTCGCCCGCCTACACCTGGTCGGTGTTGGGTCGTCCGGTGCCTCCCTTGGATTCATGGACCACGACGGGTCTGAACTTCATTGGGTTTCCCACGCCGCCGGCCGGTCCGCCGACGTTCGAGACCTTTCTGGCGCCTGCCCCGGTCCTGTGGAACAGCGCGGAGATTTTCCGGTATCCGGGCGGCCCGCTGGGTCCCTCGAATCCCTCCCAGGTGCTGAGTCTGACGGGGACGCCGGTGCGTCGTGGGGAGGCCTTCTGGATCCGGGCGGGGGAGCACTACAACCGCTATTTCGGGCCGATCCAGATCGAGTTGCAGAGTCCGGCTGGCGTTCACTTCGGCGAGGCGACCGGACAGCAGCGGGTTCGATTGCGGAATCTGACCCGGAACGTGCTGACGGTCACCCTGTCGTCTGTGTCCTCGGAGGCGCCTCCGTCGGGTGAGGCGCCGGTGGTGGCGTTTCCGCCGCTGCTGCTGCGCGGGCCGTTGAGCACGATCGATCTGACCTTTGGCTACACCAACCTGACCGGGCCCCAGACCTGGGTGCTGCAACCGGCGGGACAACTGGGTTCGGAGGAGGAACTGATTCTGGGATTGGACCGTGCGGAAATGGCAGGGGCGCCTGGCGACCTCTATGCGGGCGTGCTGCGGTTCACGGATTCGCTGGGATTGAGCCAGGTCGATGTTCCGGTCTCGGCCGTGACCGCTTCGCGGGGCGGGTTGTGGGTGGGGGCGGCGGCGGTGACCCAGGTGCGGCATTACCTGCGGACCTACGAGAAGGACGACGGAGGGGATCTGCGGTTGGATGAGGACGGCAAGTACGTGGTGGCGGCGGTGAAGGAGGATTTGGGATCGGTACCCAGGCCGTATCCGTTGCGGCTGATTGTCCACCTGGATCCGGCGGATGGCAGCGCCCGACTGCTGCAGCGGGTTTACCTGGGCATGAAGACGGACGGAACGGTGGGGATCACCACGCGGGAGTCGCTGCTGGATCCCCGGCACCTGTCGAGTGCCCGCCGGATCAGTGCGGTGCATCTGCCCTGGTCCGCTTCGAACCTGCCCTGGGTTTTTGGCGGGGCCCTGGCGGCGGGCACCAACCTGACAGTGACGATCCCCCTCGATTACGCCGATCCGGCCTCGAATCCGTTTGTGCATGGGTACCATCCGGACCACGACAACCTCAATGCGACCTTTGATGCCACAGTCGCGCGGGGGGAGGAATCGTACACGGTGAACCGGCGGATCGAACTGGCGTTGTCCGAATCGGCCGACGACTTTACCAGCCGCACCCGCGGGCACTCGACGATCGAGGGCGAGTACGTCGAGACGATCACCCTGTTGGGTGTGACGAAGCCGGGCCGAAGCGCGCCGGAGTCGCGACAGTTCGAGGTTCGCGGCCTTTTCAGTCTGAACCGGATTTCCGACCCGGTGCCCCTGACCACCGATTGAACCCATCTCCCATCGATCCATGCACACCCAACCCGTCTGCGTCTTCCGGTCTATGAACCTCGCCTCCCTGTTCGGCCTGCGAATTCCCAACACCCTCGACTCCGCCCGGGTTTGGCGCGGAGGGGGATTGATGGCCGTCATGGCCGCGACGGTGGTATTGGCCGCGGGCGCGCTGCCGGTGCGCGGGGCGGCCAGCGCGGTGCCGCCGGATTTCATGACCTACCAGGGGTTCCTGGTGGATGCCAACGGCGTGCCGCTGGCGGGCACCAGCCCCGCCAACTACCCGGTGGTGTTCCGGATCTACGATGCGTCGACCGGCGGTGCGCCGCTCTGGTCCGAGCAGCAGATCGTCACCGTGGACAAGGGGCAGTTCAGTGTGTTGCTGGGGGAGGGGAGCGACTTCGGGAGCGAGGTGCGGCCGCCGCTGTCGCAGGTGTTCACCTCGGCCACCGCTTCGGACCGGTTTATTGGGATCACCGTCACCATCGACGGGACCACGACGGAGATACTGCCGCGGCTGCGGCTGCTGCCGGCGCCGTATGCATTTCTCGCCCGGCACGCCAATGCCCTGGTGGACAATGCGGGAGCGCCGCTGGTGGTGCCTGGCAGCGGCAACATCGTTGTGTCCGGGGCGGTGAATGCCAGCGCCTTTGTCGGGAACGGCGCGGCCCTGACGGCGCTGGATGCCGGGAACGTCACGTCGGGGGTGTTGAATGCCGCCCGGATTCCGAATCTCGACGCCTCGCGCATCACCACGGGGGTGTTTCTGTCGGACCGCATTCCGAACCTGTTCGCCAGCAAGATCACGGCCGGGGTACTGGACAGCGCACGGATCCCGAATTTGGACGCCTCGAAGATTGTGTCGGGGACATTCAACACCTTTCTGATCCCGAACCTGCCCGCCTCGCGGATCACCTCGGGAACCCTCGATCTGGCGCGGATCCCCGGGGAAGTGCTCCGGTCCACCACGGGCAGCGGCCTCACGTTCCAGGTGGCCGCCAATTTCACGCGTCACTACGAGAACACGGACAAGTCCAGGACGCTGACCATCTTCCGGTCGAACGGCGGAGGGCATTTCCGACTCAACGGCACCCACACCCACGGGAGCGGGGAGCGAACCGCCACCTACGACGGGGACAGCAACTGGGACTTCGGTTCAGACCGGCGCCTGAAGAAGGACATCGTGGATGTCGAGCCCATGCTCGACAGAGCCCTGAAGGTGCCCGTGCGCCGGTATCGATGGAAGGACGAGGACGCCTCGGCGACGCACAAGCTGGGTGTTATTGCCCAGGAGGTGCAGCCGCTGTTTCCTGAGATGGTTGGGAATTTTCAGGATCCGGACACCGATGCCACGACGCTCACGGTGGGGTACAGCGACTTTGGGGTGATCGCCATCAAGGCGATCCAGGAATTCAAGGCGCAGTACGATGCGGACCTGGCGCGGCTGAAGGCCGAAATGGCCGACCTCGCGCGCGAGAACGCCGAACTGCGGAACCGGCTCAACCAGGGATCGGGTTCGGCGGGGCGTTGAGGGCGCAACCCCAGGCTCAACCGGATCCATGAAACGGCGCATGAGACTTCTTCAATTTCTGGTGGTGGGAGGCGCCGCCCTCGCCGCGGCGAGCACGGGTCGAGCCCAGGTCACCAACCCCCGCCCGGTGCCGCCTCTCGAGGTACGGCAGGACGCCACCGCCTACAACCTGCAATCGACCAACGGGGTGCCCCTTTCGACGACGCGGGGGGACCCTCCTGGTTCCGACGGACGGGGTCCGACGCTGGCCGAACAGTCGGCCGACGACCTCACGCTGCTTCCGGCCACACCGCGGCAGTTCTCGGCGGCGATCGTATTCGGGGCGGTGGTGGCGCCGCGAGGAACCAATCTTAGCGCGGGCTTGAACTACGCGCAGAACGCGGGTGCGGCGAATCTCGACCTGCCGCGGGCGGAGAGCGGGGGAACGGTGTTGGCGGTCATGACCACGGCCCGGGTGGGCTCGCCGATTCTGAGCCGCCAGGTGGCGTTTCTTTTCGGGGCGGTCATTCCGGTGCCCGACCTCGATGTGGATGGGGAACCGCTGGCGCCGGGGGTGGTGCGGCAGGACTACTGGCTTCCCGAGCCGCACCGACCCACCACGTTGGGCCGGCACGAGATTATCGATCTTGGGGGACTGGCTTCCCGGCTGAGCGCCGCCGGGGACCCGGTTTCGGCGTACCTGGCGGGCCGCCTGGAATCCGACACCCTCGCGCTGCTGGCGACGCCGGGCGAGCCTCTTCGGGACCTCCTGGTCCGCGACTTCAACAACATCATCAGCGGCCCCTCGATCTACACCGCGGCGCGATTCACCAATGTCGTGCTGTCGGTGGAGACTCAGAACCTGCGGCCGGACAACATTGCCGAGGCGACTCCGGCGCGGGTGAACCGGCTGTTGATCGAGGATGCCCTTGGGGCTCTGGTGGCACGGACGGCGGGCAACTACTACTGGAGCCCGCATGCCCGGGCGGTGTACGCGATTCAGCCGGGGCCGGTGGACATCGTCTGGAAGCGGAGCGTGCCCCGTTCGGAGCCGCCGGACGATCTTGCCAGCAATCCCGGGCGCTACTCGTTCGAAGCGGGCAACTACTACACGCTGTTCGCGACCCGCTACATCGTTTCCGGGAGTGCGGTGAAGCCGCCGCGGAAGATCTACTGGACCGAGGAATCCTTCCGGACCACGGGCAAGCCGGTGGCGGTTCCGGCGGGGCGGATCGGGGTGATTAACGTCGTCAATAACAACAACTTTCCCGAGCGGGTGGCGCAGGCACACCGGCCTCTTGGGCAGACGCCGTTGATTTCGGACTCATCGCAGCAGCTCGAGGAGAAGCGAACGCTCTGGTACGACAAGCAGCTTCGACAGATCCTGGCCTACAACGTCGAGGGCCGGGTGCTGGTGGAACTGCTGGGGGACACCGAGGCGAACGGGCGCACCCGACGGCCCCTGGGGGTGGAAATCGTGGACGTTGTCAGGGAACCGATCCCGGCCGATGTCACCACTGAACTTGGCGAGATTCTCACGGCCTACCCGCCCGAGGAGGGGCAGGACGACTCGGCGCTGTACCCGGAGCCGATCGACACGACGGGACCCAGCTTCTATTTCCGGCAGTTTGTCGGAGCGAGCGACCGGCCGGTGCTGCATGCCATCCGCGAGACGCGCAATGTGAACGACCTTCAGGTTCACTGGCTTGAAGTCGGCCTCGAGGGGCTGCGCTGGCCGTTCCGATTCGTCCGGTACCGTCAGGTGTGGCCGGATGAAGTCGCGAAGTACAGTCACTATGTGCGGCCGTTGGTGGCCACCGAGGCGGAAGCCCGGGCCACGGCGGTGCCGTTGCCGGCCGAGAATGCGCCCCTGATCGACTATCAGGATCCTCTGGACCAGCCGCGGGGAAAACTGACCGAGACGTTTGCCTATTACTCGTTTTTGAGTGAGGCGTATCCGGCGCACCGGGCGCTGCTGCGGTTCAGCTCTGCCGAGTACCTTCGGTTCGAGCGCGTGTACTCCTGGCTTGACCGCACCCTCCTCGGCCACGGGTCGTTTGCCGGTTCCGTCGCCACCAACCTGGCGGCGTGGGATCCCGGATTGGGCCGCCACGATTTCCCGTCGGAGTTCAACGCGCCGCGGGTGTATCCGGATACGGCTGAGGTGGGCCGTCGGATCAACGCACCGCCCGGGGAACTAGCGGCGGCCGGCGACTTCGGGTACCTCGCGGGATACATCCACCAACCGTCCGGGGATTCCTTTCATATCGGGGCCTATGGGGATCCGTTTCAGGCGGGGTTCGAGGCGGCGGCGCGGGGGGCGATCATTCCGGTGAACGTGATTCCCGGGCGGGATCGCCTCGAGGTCTGGTGGTTCCGGGGAAATGCGCCGAACCTGACGCAGGGCTTCAAGCCGATCTACTGGCCCTCGGCGATCGGGCGCTACACCCTGGTCTGGCCCCCGGCGCCTTCGGAGATTGTGCTGGCCAGCAACGATGGCAGCGGGCCGCTTCCGAGCCTGGAGGCCAAGGGTCGCATCTACGTCCAGAACGACCGGAGTCTCCCGGGCTATAACCCGAACGAGGAGCATGCCCTCATGCAGGGGGGGCAGGCCTTCGCCTTGCGCGACGACCTGAACATCACCTCCGGGTCCGATTTCTCGTCGCTGCCCTATGTGCTGCTCGATTACACGGAGGCGGACGATCGACCGGCGATGCGGGTGTTCCGCGTCCGGCGCGAACGGCCCGAGACGGGTGACACCTTCGATTACACGGTGGTGGCGGGAACCGTCCTCCAGCCGCCGATGCCGCTGCCGCTCCTGGACAAGCCATTTGCGCCCCGGCTCATCGGGGCACCGCCGCGAAGTCTCAACCGGGAGATTGGGGCATGGACCGTGGCGTCGTCGGCCCTGGCGTCTGAAGTCGATGTTCCCCTGGTCGAATTGACCACCGTCGAGGTGCATGGATTTCCCACCCATCGGTTGCTGACGTTGCAGGATCTGGAAACGACGCCGTTCACCCGGGCCACGGTCTTTCCGCTGACCGTGGATTACGGGGCAAAGACGCTTCGCGGGGTGATTCCGCGGCAGGCGCCGGACACGATCGCGACCTGGGGTGGCGATCAGGCCACGGGGTTTGCGAGCTGGCGGTTCGCCATCGAGGACACGGCGGGTCTGGCGGATGGCGACGTGCTGGTGCTGGTGGATCCGCAGGCGAGGCAGCACTGGAGGGTTTCGGTCAGCGAAACCAACGAAGTGGCGGGTTTGCATTACGTCGAGGTGAACTTCCTGAACTCCACGGAATTCGGGCAGGGCACCAACGCCACGGTGCTGGTGCGGCCGACGTCCGGGCTGGCGGCCGGGGCGTACACGAACTGGCGGCTGGCCTTCGAGCCGCTGCCGGAGACGATTCCGAGCCCGGACCTGCGCGACACCTATGCGTCCTTCCTGTTCCAGGATCGGAAGGGGAATCTCTGGGTGTACCGGGGTCCGCACGACGAGGCGGACACGGCGACGCTGGGGATGCAGTTTTATTACAAGACCCTTCCCGGGTTCCATTTCCCCAGCCTTTCCCTGGCGGCCCAGCCGCCGGCCGGCACGATCACGCCCTACCTGCGTGCCCAGAACCCGGACGGTTCCTACGTAGGCCATCCAGTGTACGGGAATGCGCTGCATCCGCAGGACGGCGATGACAACCCGCTGGTGGTCACGTACTCGCCCGTTTGGCCACCGAATGCACCGGTGTTGCAGATGGCGGAAACCCTGACGCTCCCGAAGCGCGGGCTGCCGGCGGTGCGGGGTCAGACCAGCCTCGAGATCCTGTACCAGCAGTCGCAAGTCCTGGTCGGCGAATCGGCCGAGTCCGTGGTCCTCCACGATCCGACCCGGGAGAAGGTGTTTGAACTGGGGCCACGCGATGGTGCGGCGATCCTGGGGGCCATTCCGGATTCCGTCCGCAGCCAGATCTTTCGTGGGCGCACCTATTTTCCGAACCTGCCACCGCACCTGGCGGAACGGTTTTCCCTCGATCCGAATCGCGGCGAGAACGGGGCATTGGTCCTCGCGGGGCAGTTCGTGGACGAGGCCCTGGGGGATGATTATCTCCTCCTGAACGTGCTGGGGATGCGTGACGTGGATTACCTCAAGGACCTCTGCCTTGGGGATGATCCGGCCAAGGAACGTTGGGACGCAGCGATCGACGGCCTGACCACCCGGATGGAGCTCTTTGTGGAGAACCCGGGGCGTCCCGGAACCTACATCCCCTCGACCTCGGTCCCGGTGGGTCCCCGGGCGCTGGCGCGGGTCACCAACGACGACATCGCGGTGGATTCCTACGCCCTGACGGCCACCGGACCCGGCACGGGCTATGTGACCCTGGTTGCCGGCAACGGACTCGCATTCACCCCGGTGGGCGAGCCGGTGAGTCTGCATATCGTGCGTGTGGTGGACACGCTGTACCGTGGCGAACTCAAGATCGTCGCCTCCTCGAACCCGCTGAACGAAAGCCTCACCCTCCAGCAGGTCGTCGATCTGGCCGGTGCGGCCGAGGATTTCAACTTCGAGTGGAAGATCGCGTCACCGGTGGATGGGCTGCCCCCGGTGGTGTACGAGACGACCGCTGTGACCCTGCTGGGTTCGGGCACCTGGCAGCACGTTCGGTTTCCTCTGCCCGGCGATCAGCCGGCGGCGGTGAAGGGAATTCCCGCCCACCGGGTCAGCGCCGACGTGGTCAACCAGGTGTTCGCCATCAGCGGGATTCCGTTCGCCACGGTCAGCCGGGAGGACGACCTGTTTCGCTTCGACATTTCGGGCGGGACAGCCGCGAGCCTGGCGGTCGGCAATGCGGTTGTGCTTGGTGACGCCGACGGGCAGCAATTGTTCGGTACGGTCCATCCGCTGACCACGGCAACACAGGTGGTGGTGCAGATCGAGCCCGGACAGCCGCTGGCCCTGGGGACCTTCGCGGTGGTCCGGCTCCACGAACGCGCCGTCGCGGGGCAGCGGCAGAGCCTGGTGTTTCGCGAATTCACTCGGGCGGCAGGCGCCCCTCCGGCCGAAGTCTGGCTCAGTCTGGATCTCGATCCGGCGCTGGGGGCGCGGGTGTACCTCGACGGGCAACTGGCGGTGACCGTCAACCTCGAAGACGGCAACACCGCACCGTCCACGGCGCCTGCCAACCTGTCGCCCCTGACCCGGGCCTATCGTCTGGATGGAGCGCTCCTGGCGGGAGGCACCGCCCAGTCGGGCGGGCAGATCCGGCACCTGGCGACCCTCGAGTTGTTCTCGACCGCCATGCCGAACGCCCCTCAGGCGTTCAACCTTCGTATCGAGATCAACGAGCTGGTGGATGTGACGGACGTGGGCTGGTTGCCGCTGGATGCCATCCGGTATCCTGACGGGGTGCGTGCGGTGCTCGGGGGCACGGCGGATGTGCGGAGCCTGGCCGACAACTATGTCATCATGCGTTACCAGGCGCGCGATCCCGGGCATGCCTCGTTCCGGCCGACTCCCGGGGCGCCGTTGGAGAACGCGGCGTGGTCGGCGTGGACCCGTCCCCAGCTGGCGGAAGGCTGGATCAAGCGGGTGCTGGCCGGGATCAATCCCTTCAACCAGCGGATCACCGACCTCTTCAACAACTCCCTCAACACGGATGTCAGCATCCTGGCCCAGGCGGGACCGCGTTGGGAGGGGGATGTGGCGTTGAATCTCGACACCATCAACGACGCCGGCCTGATCGAGATCTACGAGACCGTATTGAACCGGGGGAAGATGCTCAGCATCGGGGGCGGCATCAATTACGGACCGGCCAACGACGCGCTGCTGCTGGCCGCGGGGTATCTGAACGACCTCTACATGATGCTTGGCAACGAGGCGTGGGCGGATGCCGCCAACCCGACCATCGGGATCGGGACCAAGGATCACACGTACAGCGACATTGCCACCGCGCTGTTCTCGTTCCGGGGTCAGTTGCCGTCGCTTCTCGAGGAGGAGCTGGCGTTGTTGCGCGGGCGCGACGACTTCCTGCTGCCGGGCGTCGAGGTGCGGCCGGTCTATAACCGGCTGATCTGGAATTACACGCGCGGCATCGACGCCGGCGAGGTGGTCTATGCCCTCAACTACAACATCCTCGACCAGAACCAGGATGGGCGGGTGGATGCCGACGACGCCCGGCGCCTGTATCCGCAGGGGCACGGGGATGCGTACGGGCATTACCTCACGGCCTTGAAGGGATACTACGGGCTGTTGATGGACACCGATTTCGATTGGGTTCCGAGGATCGAGGCGGTGACGGTGCTCGGGCAGCCGGTGTCGGTGGACTACCAGGACGAACGGAAGTTCGCGGCGGCGGCGGCGGCGGTGGCGCGGGCGGGGAAGCAGATCTTCGACCTTACCTGGAGGCGGGATTACCGGCCGGGCGCTGATGCCGGGTGGGAACATCTGGCCCAGACCCGGGTGAACACCACCACCCGGTCGGTGCCGACCACGCGGTACTGGGGCACTGATCATTGGGCGTCGCGGACGGGCCAGGGGGCCTACCTCAACTGGGTGGTGGGCAATGCGATCCTGCCTGACATCGATCCGGATCCGTCGCACGAGGGGGGCATTCAGCAGATCGACCGCACCACGGTGCTGGAACTTAGGGAACTGCCGGCTCTGGCGGCGAGCCTGCAAACGGCGATGGACAATGCGGAGGCGGGATTGACGCCGCTGGGTTTGCCGGAGGGCACCGTGCCGTTCGACATCAATCCCTCGGCCGTGGTGGGCGTGAACGGGACGACGCACTTCGAGCAGGTGTACGAGCGGGCCCTGGCGGCCTTGCGCAACGCCCTGGCGGCCTTCGACGACGCCAAGGACGTCACCCGGCAGATGCGGTCCGAGGAGGATTCGCTGGCGGATTTCCGAACCACGGTGAACCGGCAGGAGCTGGCCTACACCAATACGCTGATCGAGCTGTACGGGACGCCGTACTCGGACGACATCGGGCCGGGCAGGACGTACCGGCAGGGTTTCGCCGGGCCGGACACGATCCACTACATGTACGTGGACACGCCCGAATTGCGGACCAGCCTGCTGGATCCCCAGCAACCGGCGGTCTGGCGGATCGACACGCAGACCTTCCGACTGGGCTGGGTGGATTCGGACGGCATCTCGGACTTCAACTGGATCACCAAGGCCCGGGTCAACGGCGTGGACGGTCCGCTCGATCCCGCCTACGAGGCCAACGATTCGCTCTCGGTGGAGTACACCCTCGCCCCGCACGGGTTCTTCGATAAGCCCTCCTCGTGGACCGGACGCCGCGCCTCGCCGGGCCGGATCCAGCAGGCCATCTCCGACATCATCAAGGCAAGGAACGCCGCCTATCTGGCCCTGTACGACCTCGACGCCACGAAGGGCGACCTCGACTGGGCGATCAAGGCGCTCGAGCGCAAACGGGATTCTCATCAGAAGGTCCGCGACTGGCAGACCGCCGTGGTGACGCTCGACCGGGTTACCAAGACCGCCCGGCTCGCCTACAACATTGGGGAGAAGTACGCCGACCAGACCAAGGAGCAGGTGCTCGACCTGACCGACGCCATCGTCGAGGCGATCCCCGAGAACTTTGTGGCCGGCCTTGCCGTCGGTGGGGATCTCACCGCCCCGGCGCGGGCGGCAGTCAAGGCGGCGGGGGGCACGGTGAAGAACGTGACGGGCTGGGCGCGGGTGATCTTTTTCTCGCTGATCAGTGCGCTGGAGTTTGCCAACGAGACCAGCAAGGAACTGATTGAGTTCACGCAGATCGCACCGGAACAGTGGGACCAGGAACTGCGCGAGGCGACCAGTACGCTGCGCAATGCGGTTTACGGTGTGCAGAACAGGCTGCCCACCCTCAACCAGCGGCTTCAGGAACTGGACGATGCCCGGCGCCGTTACCAGGCCCTGCTCGCGGAGGGAGACCGCATCCAGCAGGAACGCCAGATCTTCCGGCAGCGGGCCGCGGCGGTGATCCAGGGATTCCGGACGCGGGACGCGGCATTCCGGATCTTCCGCAACGAGAAGCTGGAACGTTACAAGAGTCTGTTTGATCTCTCCGCCCAGTACGCCTTCATGGCGGCCCAGGCGTATGACTACGAGACCGGTCTTCTCCACACCGCGGCCGGGAAGGACTTCATCCAGCGGATCGTGCGGTCCCGGGCGCTCGGGGTGATGAACGGGGGTGTTCCCCAGTTCGCCGGCAGCAATACCGGCGATCCCGGACTGTCGAGCGCCCTCGCCGAGATGCAGGCCGACTGGCTGGTGCTCAAGGGCCGGCTTGGATTCCGCAACCCCGATGCCTACGGAACCACGGTGTCCCTGCGGACGGAGAACCTGCGGATCCTGCCGGGGATGGAAGGGGACGCGAACTGGAAGGATTACCTGGCGCGCCATCGGATGCCCAATGTGCTCGACGATCCCGATGTACGGCGTTACTGCCTGCAGATCGACGCCGGCAACGGCCTTCCGGTGCCGGGCATCGTCCTCGAATTCTCCACCACCGTCGCGGATCGGTTGAACCTGTTCGGGCGCCCCCTGGCGGCGGGAGATCACGCATTCAGCCCCAGTTCCTTCGCCACGAAGATATTCGCGGTCGGCGTGGCCCTCGAAGGGTACATCGGGATGGCGGATCCGGCGGCCAACAGCGGGGCCGTCAGCTTTGGCGGTGGCACGTCGCCCGCAGACCCGTCGCTGGCCTTCCTGAATCCACGCGCCCTCGCAGCCACGCCCTACGTGTACCTGATCCCGGTGGGACTCGATTCGATGCGCAGTCCGCCGCTGGGCGACTCGAGTGCCGTGCGCACCTGGGCCGTGGAGGACGTCACCATCCCGCTGCCGTTCAACATCGGAGCCTCGGCCTTTTCCAGCCAGCCGCTCTGGCAGTCGCGGGAGTCGCTGTCGGAACCGCTCTTTGGCGTCCGCAAACACCAGGCCTTCCGCCCGGTCTCGACGTCGGCCCGGTTCCTGCCCGATGTGTACGGGCAGGGCGGGTCGCTGTTGTCCTCGCAGTTCACCAACCGGCGTCTGATCGGCCGGTCGGTTTGGAACAGCCGATGGAAGCTGGTGATTCCCGGCCACACGCTGTTGCACGATCCCAACGAGGGCCTCGAGCGCCTGATCCAGTCCGTGCATGACGTCCGGTTGCACTACGTGACGTATTCGTACTCGGGGAACTGAACGAACCGAATTCTTCTGCCCATGAACCCTGGCGAACGGCGACTGGCCAATGGCGAATCGGGGAGTCCGGTTCACGGCGGCATGAGGCATCCCGACATTGGACCCTTTCCCTGCTCATGAAGACCCTTCCGCTTCCTCCGCCCCTGCTGCCGATCGTGCTCCTGCTCGCCTTCGGGATCGGCGAAAGCCGTGCCTACCCACCCGCGCCCCATCATGTCGTCTTCGGGACGATCCGGGATGAACTGGGGCGTCCGCTGAACTCGATCCGGGCGGAGGTGCTTTTCGAAGCCGCCTCGGGAACGGTCGTCTCCACCCGCATCAATCCGGTTCTGGGCGGCGGCGTGAACTACTCCCTCACCATCCCGATGGACGCCGGCCTGACCATGGACCTGTACCGGCCAACCGCCCTGCGCCCGTTCGTGCCCTTCCTGATCCGGGTCCGGATTGGCACCGCCCAGTTCGTTCCGATCGAGATGACGGGCGATTACGCGACGCTGGGTCTGCCGGGAGGGCGGACGCGGCTGGATCTGACGCTGGGCGAGGATACGGACGGCGACGGCCTTCCGGATGCCTGGGAGCGGGCCCTGATCGCCCAGTTGGGAGGCGGTCTGACACTCGCCGACATCCGGCCCGACGATGACCTCGATGGGGATGGTCTCACCAACCGGATGGAATACCTGGCGGGGACCCACGCCTACGACGGCGAACATACCTTGTCGCTGAAGGTCGCGGGGGCGGTGGAGGGGCGGGTGATGCTCGAGTTCCTGGGGCTGTCGGGTCGGACCTACGCGGTCGAGATCGGCAACTCCGTGGGGGAGTGGCGGACCGGCCGGTTCCTGGAAGTCCGATCGGGGGCGATGATGGCTGAATACATGGCCACCGATCTTCGCAACGTGCAGGTGGAGGTCGAATTGCCATCCGCCGATTCAGGCGCCCACTTCTTCCGCCTCCGCGTGCAATGATCCGCCTGCCGGTCAGCGTTCCGATCCCGGGAGCCCTGTTCAGGGGATCTGGTGCCGCCGCAGCGGGACTGGTTCTGGCGGTGATTCTGGCCTGGGGCTGTTCCCGTAGGGAACCCGCCCCGGAGACCCCTCCGGCCGAGGCCACCATGGCGGAGCTCGAGTCCACGCCCGAGGGACTGCGCCGTCCGGGCGCGACCAACCTCTACACCGGGTGGCTGATCGCGCGGTATCCATCCGGGGAACTTCAATCGCGCTCCGCGATCTCCAACGGCCTGCTGGCGGGGATTTCGGAGGGATGGCACACCAACGGTCAGATCCAGGTGCGTGAGCACTTCGTGCGCGGCGTGTCGCACGGGGTGCGCGAGAAGTGGCATCCCGACGGCACCCGTCAGTCCGAGGCGACCATCGTCGAAGGGCGCCTGCACGGAACCTTCCGGCGCTGGCACGAGAACGGGCGCCTCTCCGAGGAGGTTGAGATGCGCGACAACCGGCCGGTGGGAACGGCCCGGGCCTGGGATCCGGACGGTCGTCTGCGCACCGAGGTCCGGATCGGGTCGGAGTCCGCCGCCATCGCCGGGGCCGCCTCGAGGGAAGCACCCCATGGCCGAAATCCCTGATTCGCTCCGACGGACCTTTCGGCACGCCCTGCTGTTCGTCGCGCTTGCCGTGACGGTGGGATTGGGGGCTCCCGGGGCCCGGGGTGCCGGATCCACGGGTTTCCGCTACCAGATTCCGCACGCTTCCCTGGGCGGAGGAGGCGGGCACGCCGGCAGCGAATCGTTCGCCAAGGTGGCGTCGATGGAGTCGCTCGGGGGCGCCGCTCAGAACTCCAGCGGACGCTTCCACGTGCGGTTGGGCCATGCCGCCCAGGCCAACCATCCGCCTCGGGCCGCAGCCCAGGAGATCTTCCTGACCGAGGGTACTGTCGCGCCCATTGCGCTGGCCGTGGTCGATGTGGATGGCGGCCCGCTCACGTTCGAACTTGTGTCCGGACCCGAGCGCGGGACGTTGGGCGGCACCTTCCCCGAGGTCCGGTACACGCCGGCCGCCGGGTTTCGCGGTACGGACCGCTTCACCTACCGGGTTCGGGATGATCACGGTCACCTGGCAACGGCCACCGTGACGTTGCAGGTTCTCCGTTCCGACAACCGCGCCCCGATCGCCGTGGATCTGGCTTTCACCACCGATGAGGACACCCCGGTGGGCGTCCGGCTTCTGGCCGGGGACCCGGATGGGGATCCCATGACATTTCGGATCGTCACGCCCCCCTCGCTGGGGCGCCTGAGCGGGACGATGCCGTCCCTGGTGTATGCCCCATTCCAGGATGTCCACGGGACCGACACGTTCACCTACGTGGCGACGGACGGATTGCTGACGTCGGCGCCGGCAACGGTGCGGATCGTCATCCGGCCGGTCAACGATCCGCCGGTGGCGGGGTCCATGAGCGTGACGCTGTTGCAGGATGGGGCGGTGGGGTTGGTGTTGGGGGCGATCGATGTGGACGGGGATGCGTTGCGGTTCGAGATCGTGACTCCGCCGGCGCACGGGGTTTTGAGCGGCACACCGCCCGGGGTGGTGTACCGGCCGAACGCGGGATTCGCGGGCACCGACCGCTTCGAGTTCCGGGCCCATGACGGGCAGGCGGCATCGGCCTTGGCGACGGTGACGCTTCGGGTCCTGGCGGTGGAACCAAGGGAACCGCGGTTTGAAGGCGGCGTGGTGGCCGGAGGATTCGCGCTGCGATGGAGCGGCCTGCCGGATGGAGGGTATTGGATCGAGACGTCGCTGGATCTCCGGGGCTGGGAGGTGCTGACCAGCGGGACGGTGACCGGCGGCGTATTCGAGTTGATCGATCCGGAGTTCGCGGAGCGGCCGTTCCGGTTTTACCGGCTCGGCAGAGGCATTTCGGGGGGGATCGATCCTTGAATGCAGGGGAGGTCCATCGATCGGGATCGATGAGGGGGTGAGGCAGCGTGCGGATGCCGCGTCGAGGCCCGCGGCATGGAGTCCCGCGACCTGTTCGTCGCAAAGAGGCTGTCCAAACAGGGCCACTTCATCCATCCGGCCGGGGAAGAAGGCGTCGGCGTCACCATGTGGGTGATGGTCAGGGGCAGGTGGGGGTTGTTCAGATCGCCCGCCCCGAGACAAGCTGTTCTGAGCAGAAGATGGAGGCTGCCCAGGGCCGTAAGATAGTTGCGTCCCTTCGGATAGTAGCGGCGAAACACTTCCAGCCCGCTGCTGTCGAACGCGTCGCAGTTCCACTTGCACTCGATGGCATCCACCTGGTCACGGCGACGCGCCAATACGAAATTCGGAGCTTCTCCGGATCCTGCCGCAGAGAGGGCACGCGCCAGACGACGAGGTCTTCCGGCTCCGACTGAGCCAATCGACTCGGTTGCGCGGTGCTGCCGGGCTGCGGGCTCCACAAATCACGTCATCTGACGCATGGACGTTTCGATCGAGGATCTGCGAGGGTGCATCAAGCCCCAAGGTCTCCGGTGAAAACCCCATGTGACAACAAACAGGCGCGGACGGATAGCGGGTCAGGTGGAGGATGGGCCCGCACGGGTGGAGAGATCGTGGAGGCATCCGGGAAGCGGTGCATCCCCCAAACCGCGGGGATCCGTCATGGTCGCAAGTCGATCGATCTGCGGAATGAGACGGGTGTGGGCCTGCTTCTACTATCCGTTACGTGTCTGGTCGTGGTCGGTTGCTCCACTACGCAGACCGTGTCACTGGCTAGAGCGACGGCGCCTGCTTCGGCGATTGCAGGAACGTCGGTGATCGTTCTGCCGCCACAATTGCGGTACGAGCACATTGAGACCGAGGCGGTACTGGACGGTGCCATGTTCCAGGAGGCCGATGTCCGAACGAGCATGATGGAGGCGGCGATGCGATCGCTTCGGGAGGCGGGATGCGCGGTGGTTCAGGCTCCCACATTGGGATCCGGTGATGGTGCATCGGGATGGGATGGACTTGTGGCCAGGTCCGTGGAGTTGCTGCGTCCGGGCGGGCCGGGCCGGGCCATTGCCGAGTTGTCAGAGGCATCTGGCCATGATCCGGGGCGCGTGGTGCTGGTTCATCATGTGCGGGTCAAGGTGGGGCCTCGGGGAACCTGGGATCCGAACTCGGGGGCCATCACGTCGCCGATGAGCAGCGCGCACTTCCGGGCAGCCCTGATTCGGTGCATGGACGGTGAGGTGTTGTGGAGAAGCGAGGTGTTTCTGCGTCAGGTGCCGCGTGCGGGAAACCGAAAACATCAGGAAGCCATTCAGTCACTCTATTCATCCACATTGCAGGAGACTGTGCCATGAGCATCCATCTGATCCGATCCGGCTGTTGCTGGACATCATTGGCCGCAGCGATGGTCGTCCTTGGCACAGGGTGCCAGGCGCCGCGCCAGCCGCTCCATCTGAGTGCGGGATTCGATGCGAGGGCAGTGGACCGGATCGTGATTCCTCCGGTCGTGGACGCCCGGCCTGACAGCAGGATCGACATCAACATCGACAAGTGGACCCGGAACCAGGCGAGGCGGGTCCTGAAACAGAAGCGGTACACCGTGGAACTCTGGGACGGCCAGGCGGGTGACACGACCTATCCGGAGGAGGAACTGATCGATCCGTCGCCGCAGTTTATCCAGTCGCTTGGCCCGGAGGACGCCCGTTGGATCATGATCTTCAG
This sequence comes from Verrucomicrobiia bacterium, assembly GCA_019634625.1. Lineage (NCBI taxonomy): Bacteria > Pseudomonadati > Verrucomicrobiota > Verrucomicrobiia > Verrucomicrobiia bacterium. The sequence continues at coordinate 119,814 of JAHCBA010000015.1, read as the reverse complement.
CGTCCACGACGTCACACGCAAACTCACCTTTGGCAGCACCGGCAATGCCGAGCTCGCGGCAATCCTCGTGGACAAGCAGGAGGGTTTGCTGGTGTGGCGGGACAAGGCGATCGGTCGTGCCGGACAGGGGGGACTGATCGGAATGCTGGTGGTTGGTCTCGTCAGTCAAGAGGCGATTCAACAGGCCACCTACAAGATGATCGAGACGATCCCAAAGCGACCGCGACGATGACTCACCTTGAGGCGGGCTTTGGCGCATGACAGGCGATGCTCACGGCTCAGGTGGTGACACTCAGGGCTCCTCCTTCCCCCACACCCAGTGGACGCGGATTCTGAGGGTGATTCAGGAGGGGGAGGGGAGGGAGGCCTGGGGGGCGTTGGTGGCGTTCTGTGAGGCGTACCGGCCGGCGGTGTATGCGTTCCTCCGCCGGAACGGGTGCTCGCATGAGGTGGCGGACGACTGGACCCAGGATTTCTTCGCGACCCGGATTCATGCGCGGTGGGAGGACCGCGAGGGGTTCCTGTTCCGGGCGGACCGGGAGAAGGCGCCACGGTTCCGGAGTTTCCTGTCCCACGTGTTGTGGGATCACCTGAAGGAGAGGGTCCGGCGCGAGAAGACCGTCAAGGCGGGCGGGAAGGTGGTGTGGACGGCGCTGGAGGGTCTTGACCCGGGGGACCCGGAGGCGGAGGAGCGGCTGAGACGGGCGGCAAGCGAGGAACTGGACCGTCAGATTGCCCTGGAGGTGATCCGCCGGGCTGCGGGCCAGACGACGCGGTCGCATTATCTGCTGGAACATTTCCGGGGTGAGTTGTCGCAGGCCGAGGCGGCGGGACGGCTGGGTATTTCCGAGGAGGCATTCAAGCAGGCGTACTTCCGTTTTCGCAGTCGTTTTCCTGCGCAATTGCGCCGGGAGGTGGCGCTGCTGGCCGGGCCGAGGGCCGGGGATGTCGATGATGAGATCCGGTACCTGATGTCGCAATTTTCCCGAAGTTCTTCGTTACCCGATCGGGACGGATTGCGGAGTGGACAGTGACGGGGCGGTGTCGGTGAAGCCGGCGAGGTCCCGATCGAATCATGAGATCCTGCGAGACCTGCGGCACTGAGATGGAGGCGGACCACCCGTTCCGGGAATGTCCGGGGTGTTTGCTTGGGACGGCGTTGGGTGTGGAGGGCGGGGCGGGCGAAGGGTTGGAGGAGTCCGGGTTGTCCGGTGAACAGGGCGGGATGAGGCCCCAGGCTGAACGTCCCGGGTTTCGGCGTCGGGAGGACTTCTTTGGGAAGTACGACGTCATCGAGTCGCTGGGGAAGGGGGGCCAGGGGTGGGTGGTGAAGGTGTGGGACCGGGAGTTGCGGCGGTTCCTGGCGATGAAGCGGGTCCATGCGCATGGCGCGACGCCGGAAGAGGAGGCGGCGCTGGACCGGTTTGTGGCCGAGGCGCAGATCGCCAGCCAACTGCAGCACCCGGGGGTCCTCCCGATTTTCGACCTGGGGGTGGACCCGGACGGGCGGTTGTACTTCACCACCGAGTGGCTGCCGGACACGACGCTGGAGGGGGTGTGGCGGGAAGTCGCCTCAGGCAATGGGGCGGTCTGGACGCTCGAGGGTGCGGTGCGGTTGTTGGTGCGCGTCTGCGAGATCGTGGGCCACGCGCACAGCCGTGGCGTGATTCATCGGGATCTGAAACCTTCCAATGTGATGGTGGGCGCGTTTGGGGACGTGCGGGTGATCGACTGGGGCTCGGCCCATGCCGGCTCCGGGCACGGAATGGCCGGCGGCGGCGCGGGGGGCGGTGTGGCGACCGGAGTGGAAACGGACCGCGCCGAGGCAGGTCGGTCGGTCGGGGGTTCCCCATGGAGCACGCGGCGTTCGGGTCAGCCGGTGACCACGCTGTTCACGCCGCCGGAGGTGTTGTCGGGTACGGCCGGGCGTCCGGGTGCGACCGTGGATGTCTATTCGGTGGGGGTGATGCTGTACCACCTGTTGACCGGCCGACCGCCCTATTCGGATGCGGAGGGCCGATTGCCGGACGAGGCGGAACTGCGGCGACGCATTGTGGCGGGGCCGCCGGAGCCGGTGCGGCGGCTGTGTCGAGGGGTCAGTCGCGATCTGTCGGCGATCTGTGAGCGGGCCATGCATCCGGATCCGGGACGCCGGTATGTGTCGATGGAGGGCATGGCGGAGGATCTCCGGGCCGCGCTCGAGTGGCGCCCGGTGCAGGCGCGGCGTCCGGGTCCGTTGCTCGTTCTGCATCGATGGGCGCGACGCCATGCGGGCCAGGTGCTTTTGGCGGGGCTGGTCGTGGTGGTGGGGACGGCGGGGTTCGCGGTGAACCGTGGGCTCGCGGTGCAGAGGGACGTCGCCCGACGGATGGCGGTCGCGAACGATGCGCTGGGGAGGGCGGAGATGGCATCGCGGACGGGACGTTGGGAGGAGGCGCTGGAGGGTTGGGCGGCGGCGGAGGCGGCGGGGTATCGCGACGCGGTCCGGCTGGGATTGCGGCGGGCGGAGGCATGGACGGTCCTGTCGCAACCGGACCGGGCGGAGGCCGAACTGCGTCGGTTGATGCGGCGCACGGATCCTGGGGAACGGCGGGGCGAAGTGTTGTTGCGGGTTGGGGAGTTCGAGTTGTTCTCGCCGGGCACGCATGAGCAGGGGGTGGCGCGGGTTCGGGAGGCGCTGTCGATCGGGTTGACCGGCGCTGACCTGGAGTTCGCGTTGGGTCTGCTGGCGGAGACGACCCCGGCGGCGCTGGCTCACTTCCGCCGGGTTCTCGAGCTGAATCCGTTTCATCACGGCGCCCATCGGCACAGTCTGGGTCTTGAACATCTGCTGGGGCAGCACGAGGCGCTGGCCGGGCATCTGCGTGTGTTCAAGGCGCTGTTTCCGCAGGATCCCACCGCGACGTATCTCGAGGCCTCGGAACTGGCGTTGTTCGGGCGCCTGGCCGAGGGGGAGGCGTTGCTGGGTTCGGTGTCGAATGCGGTGCCGGCCGAGTTACTGCCGGGGTTGCGGCAGGGATTGCGGCTTCTGGAGATGGCGGCCCGGCATTATTCCCCCGAGGCGCGGCTGGGGGGAGATCTCACCGATCCGGCGGCGTTCGAGCAGTTGCTGGAGAGCATCGCCGGGATGTTGGCGGTGCGGCGGGACCCTGGCCGACGCCATGCGCTGTCGGATTTCCGGGTGCCGGCCCTGCCGAGTCTGCGGCTGGGGATGCACCGGGCCTACGAGGCGGTTCAGGCGCTGCTCCTGCCGTTGTGGGGCGATGTCGAAGGGAGTGTGGCCACGGTCCGCGAGAGCTGGCGGCACCATCCGGAGGCGCTGTTGCCGATGTTCGCCGGGAACGCCCTCGATGGGCGGCATCCCCGGGAGGGTTCCAGATCGCTGGCGCTGCTTCGAATGCAGGCGGGGCTTTTCGAACTCGCCGCGGATTCGGCGTCGGTTCTGCCGGGCTTGAACCGGTTGGCCCGCTACCGGGCGGCGGTGGCGTACCTCGAAATAGCGGAACGGGAGGGGGGCGATGGCGGTCCGGCGGGGGAAGCGTGTCGAACCCACCTGGGCACCGCGTTGCGCGCGCCGGAGGTGTCCGGGATCGAGGGCCGCGCCTGGTTCGGCATGGCCCTGGCCCTGGGCGAGCACGATCTCGCCGCCAGCGCCCTGAGGCACTGGGAAGGTGCCCATCCCGAGGATCCCGCAGTCGAACAGGCCCGGATCCGATTGGACCTGGCGACCGGGGCATGGAGCCGGGCGCTGCGCGGCCTCGACCGCTGGCTGATTCGCCATCCCGAGGATTCATGGGCCACCGCGCAGCGCGGGGCCGCCGTCCTGCGACTTCGTGAACTGATTGCGCCTGCTTCCGATCCCGAACTCTCCGAGCCATGAACAACCCTCCATATTCTCCTTCCCATCCGTTGTTGCGGCGATCCGGCCACGCTCCAGGCCTTGCCGGTCTGGCGTTCCTGGTTGCCGCGTCGATCCCCGTACCCGCTCAACCCGTTTTCCGGGCGAGCGATCTTCCGAGCCAGGTGGGGGCCTACTTCCGGGCTTACCAGAACCTCTCCGAAGAAGTGGACGTCTCGGATCGGGTCGGTGCTCCCGGCGGCCCTCATCGCTGGGATTTCTCGGAGCCCAAGGGAACCGGCGAGACGGTGGTGCGAACGGACATCGTGCCTTCGAACGACGGCGGTCAGGGGGCCCGCTTCCCCGTCGCGGAATATGCCCAACGCGAGACACGCGAGTCGGGCGGATCGAGAAGCTGGAGTTACTACCGCATCGTTCCGGGGCTGGGCCGTTCCTATTTCGGGTTCCAGGCTCCCGACATCAATCCGGCCCAGCCGGTGGTCGTCTTCGACGCCCCCACCGTCGATATCCCGGCGCAGGTCGACTACGGCCAGTCGTGGAGCCGGACGGTGAGGTGGGATGACCTTATCGACGCCGGCGTCTTCGTCGTGCGGGTCAAGGTTACCTTCACTTCCGAATCCGAGGTCGATGCCCATGGAACCGTTGTCCTGCCCGAAATCGGCGAGGTCCCGGCCCTGCGTGTTCACGAGTTGAACACCTATACGCTTCAAGAGCTGGACTTCGGACTGCCTTTGCCGCCGCAGCGCTTCCGGAATTACTACTGGCTCGTCCCTGGCATCGGGAGGGCGGTCGAGATCATTGCGGGTGGCCAGGAACAAGTGCCGCCTCCGGGCATCGGACTTGCCAGGACGCTGCGGCGTGTCTTCGAGGCTAGCGAGCTGTCACCCCCGGACGTCCCGAAATCGGTGAGCGGGCTGCGCATTCGGGTCGAGAATGACCAGGCGCTGATCCAATGGGATCCGGAGCCGGGCGCCTCCGGGTACTCGGTCGAATCCGCTCCCCAAGCCTCCGACGCCGAATGGCATGTGCTCGGGAGCCCGACCGTCCCTTCCTGGACCGCACCCCTCCCTCCGGAGCATTCCGAAGGCTACTTCCGCGTTCTTGTCCGGCCATGAAACCCGCTCGCACCGGGAGACCCCGTCCCGCTCCATCCGGTTCCGTGCATCCACAGGTTGACGGTGACGATGCCGCATTTCGGAGGGACGAGTTGAGCGAGTCCTCATCCCCTTGCTCCACAGGCTCGCCTGGCCTCGTGGAACTCGGCCCTCCGAAGCCAAGCTTTGCGAGGCTGACACCCTTACCGACAACTCGCGGATGCACCGCATCCGGTTTCACCCTGGTGGAACTGCTGGTGGTGATCGCGATCATCGGGATCCTTGCCGGGTTGCTTCTGCCCGTGCTGGGCATCGCTCGCGCCAAGGCCAGGGCGGCTCATTGCACAAACAATCTTCGCCAACTCGGTATCGCCCTGCGCCTCTACGTGGACGACGCCGGCGCGTTTCCACTCGCCACCACCGGACGCGCTTTGGGGAGCTGGCAGCGACCGCTGAGGGAGGCTGTCGGCGACTCGCTGCTCCAGTGTCCCCAACGGATCACCGCCGCGTGGGAACATGTGACTCTCTTCAAGTTCCCGGGGAGCCGCATCCACCCGCACTACGGGTACAACCATCTTGGAGCCGCGCGGCGAAGGACGACCGATCACAACCTCGGACTGGGCGGCGACTATGTCTGGTCCGACACGGGTGGCACCTACCTTGCCATGCCGGAGACCCGCGTCGTCGCGCCGTCCGAGATGATCGCCTTTGGCGACAGCGACGCAGCGATCGTCATCGGTCTGGATCCGGACGACCCGCCCGCGTATCGCGACCTTCTCCACGTCGCATTTCCCCATGACGTCCCGAGGCTCGGCCGGCCCGGGATCGGCAACTGGCATCGGGACGGGGCAATCATGCTCTTCGTCGATGGCCACACCGCCTTCGCCAAGCGCTCCGCCTGGGCCGCCCCCACCCCCGGCGCCCGCCGCCAATGGAACAACGACCATCAACCGCACGAGGAGGCGTGGTGAGAGAGCGCGCGGGACGTTGGGTCCCCGATGGCGCAGGGTTCGATGAGGGCGGGAGATACGATCGAAACTTCGTGCATATGCACGGAGGTTCGGGCGTTGCGTGTGGGGCGGCGGGCTGGTGTCGGACCTGGGGCCATTGGGGCGGGTTTCGAGACCGGGCGCGCCATTTTCACGTCGGCCGTAACCTCGAGCCGCGGCGCGGCGGAGTGTGTTGATGAAAGCCATGAACACCCTTCCCTCCCTGTCGCGGTTCGCGGTTGCCGCCGGCTCCTCCCTCAAACCGCTCGCCGCATGCGTGCTGGTCCTCGTGGCGCTTGCCGTGGTGACAGGCGGCTGCGCGACGCATCCGCCGCTTCACGGCGCCATCGTGCGCAAGGACCACGCCAGGGCGAAGGCCCTGATCGAGCGGGGCCGCCACCTTGAGCGCCGGGATTCCGTCGGTGCGACGCCCTTGCACCGGGCGGCCGAAGCGGGGGACACGAACCTCGTTTTGGCGCTGCTCGATCGGGGCGTGGCCATCGAGGCCACCGCCCATGTCGACGGCGAAGCGCGGCAGCAGGGCAATGCGCTTGCCGGAGCGTTCGTGGCGGACCTTGGCATTCACTTCCTGGCGGCGATCGCGGGTGGACACGCCTACACCGACGTCCCCTATGGCCAGATGATCCGGGACAGGCGCGAGACGAAATCGCTCGCCCTGCGGGCGATCCAGGCCGCCGCGCTGTGTCGTGCGAAGCTGGAGCAGCTCACCGAGGCGACGCTGGCCAACCGCTGACGAGTTTCTCTCCCCACCCCAGCACAGTTCCTGACATGAAACCGTCGCACCTCACCCCGCTCCTTCGAAGCCCGTCTGCCCGAGGCCGGGCGTTCCCCACGTGCCTGCTCATGCTGGTTACCGTGGCATGCTTGCTTCGCGGCCCGGCCGTTCACGCTGCGCCCACGGTGGTGTGGCACGAGGACTTCGAGTCGGACCAGGTATGGGAGGACTGGTTTGTCGAGGGTGGGGTCTGGCAGGCCGGGGTGCCCACCAGCGGACCGGGGCGAGCGAAGGAGGGAACCCGTTGCGCCGCCACGAACCTCGGCGGGAACTATTCTGACAACGTGAACTCGCGACTGATCACGCATTCGTTTCTGGTGCCCGAGGCGTCGGAGAATCCGCGGCTGCGGTTCTGGCACTGGTTCGAATTCCATGTGGAGCTCCAACGCAACGCCGCTGAGCAGCCTGTCGAAGGGGGGGATTACGGGCGCCTTCAGATCCGTGAGGTGGGTGGAGCGTGGCAGAATCTGGGAGGGGAGATTCGTGGAAGCAGTTCGGGCGCTTGGAGTCCCGTGTCCGTCGGACTCGCGGCCTTTGCGGGCCGACGTGTTCAGATTGGCTTCCATCTTCATACGAGATGGAATTCGGCGCGAGCCCTGACCGAGGCACCTGGCTGGTATCTCGATGAAGTTTCACTGGTCCGTGGGCCGATCGAGTTCGGCGAGGGCGTGGAGGGTTTCGAGAACGGCGTGGGGGATTGGTCCGCCGAGTATGGGAGCTGGGAGGTCGGCCCGCTCCCGGCCAGCTTCGGGCCCCGCCGCGCGTTTCGGGGCGCCAATGTCATGGGAACGCGATTGGCCGCCAACTATCAGGACAACGCCCAGTCACGGCTGATGACTCCGGAGTTCACCGTGCCCGATGCCGACGAGAATCCGCGGTTACGGTTCTGGCATTGGTTCGAGTTCCATGTGGAGCTTCAACGCAACGCTGCTGAGCAGCCTATCGAGGGGGGGGATTATGGACGCCTTCAGATTCGGGAGGTGGGCGGGGCGTGGCAGAACCTGGGCGGGGAGATTCGTGGAAACAGTTCGGGCGCTTGGAGCCCGGTCTCGGTTGCCCTGGGGGGCTTTGCCGGCAAACGCGTTCAGGTCGGATTCAACTTCCAGGCCCACTGGAACTCCGGGCGTAGTCTCACCACCGCACCCGGATGGTATCTCGACGAGGTTTCGTTGGTCCGTGGGCCGATCGCCTTTCGGAATCCCGAGGGCTTCGAGGAGGGTCCGGGAGACTGGTCTGCCGAGTTCGGCTCGTGGGAGATTGGCGTCGTGCCGCTTGGTTTCGGTCCCCGGGGGGCGTATCGGGGGCGGAGCGTCATGGGAACCCGTGTAGCTGCCGACTATTGGGATAACACGGCCTCCCATCTGATCTCGCCTACGTTCCTGGTGCCGCCAGGGAGTTTGGAACCTCGTTTGAGCTTCTGGCACTTCCATGGGTTCTATGTGGAGTTGCAACGCAACGCCGCTGAGCAGCCTGTCGAAGGCGGCGACTACGGGAAGGTCCAGATCAGAGAAGTTGGGGGGGCCTGGCGCGACTTGAGCGGGGAGATCCGGGGTAGTAGTGGCGAGGGATGGAGTCCGGCAGGTTACCCACTGACATCCTACGCCGGCAGGACGGTGCAGATCGGGTTCTATCTTCACACCCGTTGGAACTCGGGCCGCACTCACAATACCGCCCCCGGCTGGTACATCGACGAGGTGAGCATTCGGAGCGGCTACCTGGACCGGATCGCGAACCAGGTGGTGGACGAAGGGGCTTTGATGACCGTACCGCTCTCGTTGGCCGCCCCGGTTCCGGAGGTGCGTCTGGGAAGCGATGCCCCGGACGGGATGCAGGTGGATCTGGGTGTGGTGACCTGGATTCCGGGCGAGGAGCATGGACCCGGGACCTACACGGTCACCGTCGAGGCGGTGGATCCGAACAACACGCTCACTCCCTTGGATTTCAGGACGTTTGAAGTGCGGGTCAACGAGGTCAATCAGCCACCGCAGATCGACCCGATTCCGCGGCAGACGATTGCGGCCGGGGTGCCATTGGTGTTCACGGTGACGGCGTTCGATCTGGACCGGCCGGTTCTTCAGGCCTTCACCTTCGGACTGGGGGACGGCGCACCAGCCGGCGCGAGCATCCAACCGCAGACGGGATTGTTCTCGTGGACGCCGACGGAGGAGCAGGCGGGTCGTGAGCACACGATCACCGTGCGGGTGACGGACAATGGGCAGCCGCCGATGAGCGGCATGGCCAGCTTCGTGGCGGGACCGGGAGAGGGTTGGCGGATCGGCGACTTCTCGCTGAGGGTCGGGAAGGCTCCGGGCGGAGGGTTGGAGTTCTGCCTTGCGGGGGGCGCGACGGCCGGGAAGTACGCCATCGAATGGGCGCCGGCGTTCCATGCTCAACCCAACCTGACGCAATGGACTCGCATTGGAGAACTGTCGGTCGCGGCGGGGGCACTCGGGTGCATGACGTTGGCGGCCGATGAAGGACCGTCGCGGTTCTATCGGGCGGTCCAGATCCCGTAAAAGGCGAGATCCATGGATGATTCAAGGGACGGTTTCCCACGGAGACACGGAGACACGGAGATGATGGGCAAGACACAATCCGGGCGCGGGATTGAGGGTCTTCAGGGGATCTTCTCCTCCGTGCCCTGGTGCCTCCGTGAGAGCCGCATGCTTGGGGTTTGCCTGAGCGGATGGGTGGAGGGAACCCACCGGGCGAGGAGAAGCATTCTCGCGGCGCTGGTGTTTGCGGGGAGTCCGGCAGGGGGTGCGGTGGCTGAGGACTTTTCAAACGACCCGGTGGCTTCGGGGCGGTTCGAGATGCGGGTGGGGGGGACGGAGTCGGGGTTTGAGCATGATGCGGCGGAGGGGCGGCTGCGGGCGGTGCTGGATGTGGATCGGGATGCGGCGTTCTATCTGTCGCGGCCGTTCGGCGCGGTGACGGATGGGGTGGATGCGAGTTTCTCGGTGCGGTTCCGGGTGGAGGAGGTGGACGACCGGTTTTCGCCGGCGGGGTTCTTCGGGTTGATGACGGACCGGTCGCTGGGGGATTTCGGGGATGGGCTGACGATGGTGGTGTCCACGGCGGAGGGGCGCTTGGTGGCGAATGCGACGATCGAGCAGGGGGAGTTCCAGTCAGGTGGGGCGGCGGTGCCGCTGGAGTTGGCACGGGAGTATCTGGCGGTGGGACGGTACAAGTCGGGGTTGCGAACATTGACGGTGGAGATCCTGGACGGGGCGGGGTTCACGAATCTGGTGGGGTTTTCCTCGGCGTTGCTGCCGCAGGGGCGGAGTCTGTCGGTGAACCGGATCGGGTTGCAGAACTCCGGGGCGCGGAATGTGGACCAGGAGGCGGGGTCGCTGACGGTGACGGTGGACGACCTGTTCACGCCGGCGGCGTTTCCGAACCGGCTGGCGATCGGTCCGGTGTCGGTCGAGGAGGGGAACGTGGGGATGCGAACGGCGTTGTTCCCGGTGACGCTGGTGCCGGCGAGCAGCGTGGCGGTGACGGTCGAGTACGCGACGTCGGACATCACGGCCACGGCGGGCGTGGACTATGTGGCGGCGGCGGGAACGCTGGTGTTCCCTCCGGGCGTCGGGTTGGTGCACATCCCGGTGTCGGTGATCGGGGATGTGATGGACGAGGACGACGAGACGTTCCGGGTGACGCTGAGTGGGGCGGTGGATGCGGTGGTGTCGGTGGGCGAGGCGATCGGGACCATCCGGGACGACGATCCGACGCCGACGCTTTCGATCCAGGACGTTTCGGTGGTCGAGGGGGACGTCGGGCTGGTGGACGCGGTGTTCGAGGTGTCGTTGTCGGCGGTCAGCGGTCGGACGGTGACGGCGCGATATGCGACCTCGGACGGGACGGCGACGGCGGGGAGCGATTACGTGGCGCGGTCGGGGCTGTTGACGTTGCCGGCGGGGGAGCGGGTGGGGCGGGTGACGGTGCCGGTGATCGGGGATGTGGCGATTGAGGCAGACGAGACATTCCGGGTGACGTTGAGCGGCCTGACGCATGCGGTACCGGGGCGGTTGGAGGCGGTGGGGACGATCCTGGATGACGACGAATGGCGGGTGCTGGAGATCGGGGATGTGACGTTGTTCGAGGGCGCGGCGGGGACGACGACGAATGCGGTGTTTCGGGTGGGGTTGTCGCGGCCGAGTTCGCTGGCGATCAAGGTGGAGTATTTGGCGGTGGGCGGTTCGGCGACCCTGGGGGTGGATTTCCGGGCGGCGTCGGGGTCGTTGATCTTCGAGCCGGGTCAGACGGAACGGGAGGTCGTGGTGGTGGTGATCGGGGACGATCTGCCGGAGCCGGACGAGACGTTCGTGGTGCAATTGAGCGATCCGGTGGGGGCGAGGATCGGGAGGTCGCAGGGGATCGGGACGATTCGGAACGACGATCCGTATCCGGCGTTTTCGGTGTTCGATACGACGGTGGTCGAAGGGAGCGGCGGGCCGGGCGAGGCGGTCTTCCGGGTGGTGCTGGCACCGGCGGCGAAGGAGATCGTCACGGTGCGGTATGCGACGTCGGACGGGACGGCGAGGGCGGGAGTGGATTACGGGGCGGTTTCGGGGATTCTGGAGTTCCCGGTGGGGACGACCGAGAGGGAGATCCGGGTGCCGGTGATGGACGACCTGCTGGACGAGGACGACGAGACTTTCCGGGTGACGTTGAGCGAGCCGACGCAGGCGTTGATTCAGAGGGGGGTGGCGACGGGGACGATTCTGGACGATGACGAGCCGCCGGAAATCTCGATCGCCGGGGTGTCGCTGGACGAGGGGCACAGCGGGCCGCGGAACGCGGTGTTTCCCGTGAGCTTGTCGCGGCCCAGCGGGCGGCGGGTGTCGGTGGGGTATGCGACCTCGGACGGCACGGCGCGAACGGGGGACAACGACTACCAGGCGCGGGTGGGGCGATTGACCTTCGAGCCGGGTCAGACGACGGGGGCGGTGACGGTCCCGGTCGTTGGGGATCGGCGGTACGAGTTCGACGAGACGTTCTTCGTGACGTTGAGCCAGCCGGAGAACGGGCGGATCGGGGCGGGAGCGGGCCGGGCGACCGGGGAGATCCGGAACGACGACGACCCGCCACGACTGACGATCGGGGATGTCCGGGTGGTCGAGGGACACACCGGGACGCGGGATGCGGTGTTCACGGTGGGATTGACGGAGGCAAGCGGGCGGCCGGTGACGGTGTCCTATGAGACGGCGGATGGCACGGCGCGGGCGGGGAACGATTACATCGCTGCGTCGGGCACGTTGAGCTTCAGTCCGGGCGAAACGAGCAAGCCAGTGACGGTGAAGGTCATTGGGGATCGGGTGGCGGAGCCGGACGAGACGTTCCTGGTGAGCCTGCGGAACCCATCGGAGGCGGGTTTGCAGCGGGAGCGCGCGGTGGGGACGATCGAAGACGACGATGTGTGCGAGATTTCGATCGAGGATGTGACGGTGACCGAAGGGGATTCCGGAACGACGCAGGCGGTCTTTCGGGTGAGTCTTTCGGTGGCGAACAGCCGGACCGTCACGGTGCGGTACGCGACGGCCGATGGCACGGCGACGGCGGGCGAGGATTATGAGGCGCGAAGCGGCGAGCTCGAGTTTGCGCCGGGAACGACGGTCGGGACCGTCGTGGTTCCCGTGATCGGCGACTGCCGGGTCGAGGCGGACGAGCGGTTTTATGTGGACTTGAGCGGCGCGGTGAACGCCGGGGTGGCACGGGCGCGCGGCACGGGAACGATCCGGGACGACGACAGCGGGCAATTGTTCATCGACGACGTCACGGTGATCGAAGGACCGGCCGGGACGACGACACCGGCGGTGTTCACGGTGCGGCTTTCGGCGGCGAGTTGCGAGACGGTGACAGTGCGGTACGAGACGGCGGACGGCACGGCGACCGAAGGGGAGGACTATCGGAGGGCAACGGGGCTGCTGACGTTTCCGGCGGGGACTGTGGCCCTGCCGGTGACCGTCACGGTGTTGGGAGACGACATTCCGGAGCCGAACGAGATGTTCTTCGTGCGGTTGAGCGATCCGGTGCGGGCGACGCTGGGGCGGCAGCAGGGGATCGGGACGATCGTGGATGACGATCTGGTGGTGGTCGTGGTGCCGGTACGAACGTCGGTGATCGTCGAGGATTGTCTTCCGGCGAATGGGGCGATCGATCCGGGGGAGACCGTGACGGTGAACTTCGCGCTGGCGAATGTGGGGAGCATCCCGACGACGAATCTGATCGGGCGCCTGGTGGAAGGGGGAGGGGTCACGCCGATCAGCGGGCCGCAGCCATTCGGGAGGTTGGAGGCGCGCGGGCCGGAAGTGTCGCGGCCGTTCACGCTGCGGGTGGACGGGGAGTGCGGCGGGGTGGTGGAGGCGCGGATGGAGTTGAGGGAGGGGACCGTGCCGCTGACGAACGTGGTGTTCCGGCTGACCCTGGGGACCCTGGTGGGCGGGCGATGGGTGTGTTGCCGGACGGCGGATGTCGGCGTCGCGGTGCCCGGTGTGCCGGAGACCGTGGAGGTCGGACAACCGCTGACGTATGTGGCCGAGGTGGCGAATCGCGGGCCGCTTCCGGCGACGGCGGTGGGGCTGACGAATCGGATTCCGGCCGGCGTGCGGCTGATTTCGTTCGAGGCGACGCAGGGGGGATGCGAGCTGGAGGGGGATCTGTTGCGTTGCGCGTTGGGGCGGATCGAACCCGGGGAAGGGGCCCAGGTGATCGTGGTGGGGGTGCCGGAAAGTCCCGGGGATCGCATCGCGATCTTCCGGGTGGGAAGCGTCGAGAACGATCCGAACCCGAACGACAACGTGGCGGTGGTGGCGACACGGGTGCTGGCGCCGACGGGGCTGTCGATCGGGGATGTGGCGGTGCGGGAAGGGGACACCGGGACCACGAACGCGGTATTCACAGTCTGGTTGCAGCCGGGCAGCGGGCGGACGGTCACGGTGGATTACGAGACGGCGGACGGCACGGCGATGGCGGGTGTGGACTATGTTCGCACACAGGGGCCGCTGACCTTCGCGCCGGGAACGACGACCGCGACGGTGATGGTGCCGGTGCTGGGAGATCGGCTGGTGGAGGCGGACGAGACCTTCCGGGTTGTGCTGAGGGATCCCGTCAACGCGGTCATCGCCGAGGGGCGCGGCATCGGGACGGGCACGATCCTGGATGACGATGTGCCCGCGTTGACGGTTGAGGATGTCACGGTGGAGGAACCGCCGGACGGGGGTCGGACGGAGGCGGTTTTCCCATTGCGCCTGGAGGTTCCGATCGGCCGGCGGGTGTCGGTGGCCTATGCAACGGCCAACGGCACAGCCATTGCCGGGCTGGATTATGAGGCGACCTCCGGGGTGTTGATGATCGAAGCGGGACAGACGGAGGCCCAGATCCGGGTGGGGGTGCTGGGGGACACGGTGACGGAACCGGACGAGACCTTCCACCTGGTGTTGAGCCGGCCGGAGAACGCGACCCTGAGCCGCACGAACGCCACCGGAACGATCCTGGATTTCGACGGGATCGTGCCCTCGATCACAATCGACGATGTGCGGGTGGTCGAAGGTCGGTCGGGGACGACGACGCAGGCGGTGTTCACGGTCCGGTTGACGGTGCCCAGCCGTCGTGCGGTCGGGGTCACGTACACGACGGCCAACGGGACGGCGGTGGCCGGGAGCGACTATGTGCTGACCTCGGGGCAGCTTGAATGGGCGCCGGGGACCACCGAACAGCGGATTGCGGTGACGGTGCATGGCGACGACCTGCCCGAACTGGATGAGATCTTCCATGTGCGGCTCAGCGATCCGGTGAATGCGGTCCTGGCGGTGAGCCAGGGGACCGGAACGATCGTCAACGACGACTACCTGGGTCGTCCCGAGGCGGCGGGCTGGGCGCTGATGGCGGAGGAATGCGTGCCTGCCAACGGCGCGGTGGACCCGGGCGAGACCGTGACGTTGCAGTTGGCGTTGGTGAATCGGGGGTTGGGTCCGATCGGCAACCTGACGGCGCGCCTGCGGGATACCGGGCGGGTGACCGTCCTTTCTGGGGCGCAGTCGTACGGCGGGGTCGGGGTGGGCGGGGGGGCGGTGAGCCGGCCCTTCACGCTTCAGGCGATGGGCGGATGCGGGGAACGCCTGACGCTGTGGCTGGAGGTGGCGGACGGCGACCGTTCCCTGGGGGCATTGCCGTATGAACTGGTTTTGGGGCGGGAGTCGGGCGGGCAATGGACCTGCTGCACGCAGGCGGACCTGCGGCTGACGGGGAACGGCACGCCGGAGCCGGTGACGCTTGGGGGTCTGCTGACGTACGCCCTGGTCCTGGAGAATCTCGGTCCGGGCGAGGCCGAGCGGGTGCAGGTGCTGCACCGGCTTCCTGACGGCGTGCCGTTGGTGGCGGCAACCAGTCCGGCGGGAGAAGTGACGGTTACGAACCGGGATGTGGTCGTTTCGATTCCGTTGCTGCGGGCGGGCGAGAGCGTCGCCATGGCGCTGGAGGTCGAACCGGTGCGCCTTGGGAACCTGATCTACCTCGGGCAGGTGCAGTCGGGGACGGCCGATCCGGTGCCCGGCAACAACCTGGTGGTCATCGCCAACCGGGTGGACCCGCCGCCTGGCCTGTCCATCAACGATGTGACCGTCACCGAGGGACCTGGCGCCCGGGCGGTCTTCACGGTGCGGTTGCATCCCCCTTCCGGGCGGGAGGTGACAGTGGACTACGCGACGCTCGATGGCACGGCGGTGGCCGGAAGGGACTATGTTCCGGCGTCGGGCACGCTGCGGTTTCCGTCGGGGACCACCGAATTGCGGTTGTCGATCGAAGTTCTGGACGATGCGGAAGACGAGCCCACGGAATTCTTCCAGGTGCAGTTGAGCCGGTCCGAGGGGGCGGCGGTGGCCAGGGGGCGGGGGACGGCGACGATTCTGGATGACGATCCGCCGGGGCTGTCGATCGGGGACGTCGAGGTGAACGTGGGGCGAGAAGGGGCCGCGGTGGCGATCCTTGAGGTGACGTTGTCGTCACCGGGCGAGCGGGACGTTCGGGTGCGGTATGCGACGCGGGACGGGACGGCGAGTTCGGGGACGGATTACGAGACGCGGGCCGGCGTGGTCGAGATGCCGGCGGGGGAGACACGAGGACGGGTGGAGGTGGTGGTGAGCGGGAACACCTTCGATGAGGGCATCGAGTGGTTCTTCGTGGACCTGTCCGAGCCCGAGCATGCGAGTCTGATCCGGCCGGTGGGAAGGGTGACCATCACCGACGAGGATCCGGGTGTCGTGTCGATCGCCGATGCGCGGGTGCTTGAGGGCGATCACGGCACGACCAACGCGGTCTTCGAGGTCCGGTTGACGGCGCCCAACCGCTTCACCGTGCGGGCCGACTACAGCACCGCGGATGGGACGGCACGGGCCGGGGAGGATTACCTGGCGCGGGCGGGGGCGGTGTTGTTCGAGCCGGGCGAGGTGCTGCGGACGGTGTCGGTGCCGGTGCTGGGGGACCGGGTGTACGAGCACGACGAGACGTTCGAGGTGCGGTTGAGCGAGGTGCGCAACGCGCGGTTCGGCCGGGACCGCGCCGTGGGGACGATCGTGAATGACGACCCGATGCCGACGCTGGAAGTGGCCGATGTCCGGGTGCCCGAGGGGGATGAAGGGACGACGGTGGCGGCCTTCGGTGTCGCCTTGAGCAATCCGAGCAGTTTTCCCGTGTCGGTGCGCTACCGCACAGGGAACGGGTCGGCTTTGGCGGGGCTCGACTATCGGGCTGCCGCGGGAACGTTGCGGTTCGAGCCGCTGCGGACTACGGCGACCCTTCCGGTGGAGATCATTGGGGACCGGTTGGATGAGCCCGACGAGACGTTTCATGTGGAGTTGTTGGAGTGGGAGGGCGCGATGCCGGGCCGGGTGCAGGCGGTGGGGACGATTGTGGATGACGATCCGCCCCCCGAGTTGTCGGTGGATTCCGTCAGCGTCATCGAAGGGGACGAGGGAATGACGGACGCCGTGTTTTCGGTTCGGTTGTCGGGACCGAGCGGCTTTGAAGTGACCGTGGATTATGCGACCGCCGACCTGCCGCCCGGGCCGACCAGTGCGACGGCGGGCCTGGACTATCGGGCGACGTCCGGGACGCTCCGGTTTCGACCGGGAGAGACGGGAGCGCAGATCCGGGTCGAGGTCCTGGGAGACACCCTCGAGGAGGAGGACGAGCGGTTCGAAGTGCGGCTCGTCCGGGCGAGCCACGCCACGTTCCGGATCGACCGGGGGTTGGGGACCATCGTGGACGACGACCGCACGGGCGGAGGCGGGACGGAGTGTCCCCGGTTTCTGACCGTGGTGGCGCCGCGGGATCGGGCCTGCTATGCGCCGGGCTCGACGCTTCACCTGGCGGCCACGCCGGGGGACGGCGACGCCGACCGGATCGAACGGGTCGAGTTCCATGTGGGGTCGATGCCACTGGCCGTTGTCCGGTCCAGCCCATTCGCGGTCGATTGGGAGGAAGTGCCGGTTGGGGACTACTGCTTCACTGCGGTGGCGTACTGTCGGGACGGCGCGATGACGGTATCGGAACCGGTATGTGTGGTGGTGCGGCCTCTCGCGGGAGACGTGGCGATTGTCGGGAACGGGGAGGGTTCGGAGATCGAATTGATGGAGGCGTACCTGTGGGACATGGGGTTGTGTCCGGTGGTGTTTGACGAGGCGACGGCGGATTTCGAGGCGTTGCGTCCCTTCCGGCTGGTGATCTGGAACGATCTTGGCGAACCCGGCCTCACCGGAGTTCAGGCCGAGTTGTTCGCCCGCCTGCACGCTGAGGGCATGCCGCTGTATCTGATCGGGGAGCGGTTGGGGTCATCGGGTGAGGCGCTCACGGGCAGTGCCCGGGTGGCGTGGCAGTCCCTGGTGCAGGCCGGGCCGGTGCAGGGTCGCACGGGCGCGGGCCGGATCATCCTTGACAGTTCGGTCGAGTATGAGGCCATCCGTCACGGGCACTTCGGGGTGTTGGAGGAGTGGATCGAGCATCCCGGCGGCCTGGAGGTGGTGACCAATGTCGATCCCGAGTCGGAGACCCTGGGGCGCGCCGGGGAGTCGGAAGTGCTGGTGATTCATCCGGGGTTTCAGGAGGTGGACTACGGACAGACGCGAACGGTGCGGCAGCACTTCCTGGTGGCGCGCGGGGACGATCCGGCGGGGCAGTTCAATCGGAAGGCGCTGTTTCAGAACGCGGTCTGCTGGCTGATCCGGTGTCTGGAGTGCGGGGCGTTGAGTCTGGCGGTGGAAATGGACGGGCCATCCGGAGTGGTGCGGGCCGGGGACGAAATCGCCTATACGGTGACCGTGCGCCACGGTGGGGAGTGCGAGGGCGTGGGCGTCGTCGTGACCCACGAACTCCCGCCGAACGTGGAATTCCTGCATGCGGAGTACCGGCAGGGCCGTCTCGAGTGGCGCGGTGGGACACTGGTCTTCCACATGGGACACCTTGCCAGGTCATCGGTGAACGAGATCCGGGTGATCGGGAGGGTTTCGCGGCCGGGCCTGGCGACAAGCCAGGTATCGGTGCGTGGGAACAACGAGTATTTCGACGAGACCAACCTGGCCCGGTGGGAGGTGGAGGTCGGGGGAATCGAACTGCTGGTGACGCGGGACGTCGGGGGCGGCATGCGGTTGGGCGTGCGGGGTCCAGTCGGGTGGCGGTATCTCATCGAGCGCGCTGAGGCGCTCATCGGGGAGGGGAGTCCGTGGCGGACTGTCGGTGAGTTCCGGAGCGAGGTGGAGACGACGTGGATCCCGATCGTCGCCGAGCCGGGCACGGCCGCGGGCTTTTACCGGGCGCGCCACGTGACGGGAGGGGGCGAGTGAAAGGCTGCAAGGCGGTGGATCCGGCGGGATCCTTCGATGAGCTTCCGCAGATCCGTGTTGTTTCGCTCGGTTGGCCCGGGGTGGGGCGGGATCCGCGACGGACATCGGGACATCCAGCCCATGGATACCCCGCTGTGCAGCAAAGGAGCCCGCTCATGTCTCCGACGATTTTGCGATCCCGGTGCAGTCACTCATCATCGACCATTGCCATGAAACGCATCCACACACTCACTGGTAAACTGCGATCAAGCCTGGTCGCCCTCGGGCTGGGGGCCGTCTGGACGGCGTCTGCCGCCACTTTCGGTCCGAACTCCGCAATGTTGACCCACCCCTACGGCGCCTGGCGGGTCGGGACGTCGCTGACGTTCACCGGCTTCGGGGATGCGCGGGGCATCGGGCTTTCCATGGAGGCGCTGGCGGTTGAGACGGTGGACGGGGTGGCCTGCCTCAAGGCGCGCTCAAGGCGATCGATCGACGCGGACCAGCTCTCCTGGCTGGCTCAGGACACGGACGGGAACGTCTGGCAGTTGCGGACCCACGACGGGCTGACGGGCGAGTATCATGAGGCCGATGTGCTCTATCTGCCCGCGAACCCCAGGGTTGGGGAACGCTACTTCCTATGGGACCCGTACTTCGAGTCGGAGTACACGGTCATCTCGACCACGGCGACCGTCACGACGCCGGCAGGGACCTTCCAGAACTGTCTGGTTCTCCGGCTGGATGACTTCGGCGATGTCGAGGAGTGGCACCTGGCCCCGGGCATCGGGCCGGTGCGGCTGGCCTTCAGCGGGTTCGAGAATGGCGGGTGGGAATTGAGCCGGTTCAGCGGGGTGGATCCGGGGCCCGCGCCGTCCCGCTTCGAAGTTCGGGGCACCGTCCGCACCGGGGGTGTCTCGGGAACGCCGGGGGTGGGTGTGACCATCACGCTGACGGGTCCGGGCGACACGACGTTGGAATTGTCGACGGATGGCGAGGGAGGGTTTGCGTTCACGAACCTGACCGCAGGGACTTACACGCTCCACGTTCGCAGCGACTGTCACGAGCCTGTCCCGGATCGCGTGCTGGAGGTGCCCGCGGTGAGTTCGTTGCCGGAGGTGCTGCTGATCCCGAAACCTGTTGAGGTGCCGACGATCGAATGGGTGCGTACCGGCGAGGGGGTGCGCCTTCGCTGGCCAGCGTCCGTGTGTGGCCCGGGATTCGTGACGGAGTCGGCAACACAGGTCAGTGGGCCGTTCAATCCTGTGGCCAGGGAGGCGGTGCTTGAGGGCGCCATGATGTCGGTCGAACTGCCGGGAACCAGCGAAGCAGTGTTCTTCCGATTGCGGTCGAGGTGAGGGAGGAAAAACGAACCGGCGAAGGCGCTGGGTCGGGGCGCACCGTCCCTCGGAGCGCCCGCGGGTGGGTGGGCACGGGTGTCGTGCCCTGCCCGCAGGGTGCTTTGGCGCGATCGATCCCTCCCGCCGTTCGGGTGTTGTCGGGCCCGGTCCGGTTGCCGCCGGTTCAGCGGACGAACTCGACGCGGGCGAGGCCGGCGTCGATGTACTGGCCGCCGCCGGTCTGGCGGCAGTGGATGGCGAGGATGTTGAGGCCAGGCCGGAGGGCTTCGATGGCGGCGGGGGTGAGGGGGATGGTCTCGTAGTCGGTGGTGTAACCGGACCGTTCGAGGATGAGGCGTCCGTTGAGGTACACGCGGACGTCCTCGTCGTGGTGGAGGTGCAGGTGGAGCCCGTCGGTGGGGAGGTCGGACGGGAGATCGAAGGTGCGACGGATCCAGATGTTGGGGGTGTTCCATTCGGTGCGGACGATGGCGCCCGGGGTGCCGCGGGTGCCGAAACCGGCGGGGGCGAGTTCCCAGGAGGCGTCGTCGAAGCCGGGGTCCATCCAATGGGCCTGGGGCCGTCGGGTGGTGTGGCGCCACGGGGGGGCTTCATCGCGGGCGGTGGGGAGGACGGGGATGACACGCGGGGGGACGGGCATGGGGGCGTAGCCGGTGGCGCGGGTACGGTCGCGGCTGGCGTATTTGGACCAGAGTTCCGGGTGGTAGAGCATTTCGAGGAAGACGCCGCCGACGACGGGACGGGCCTGGAAGCCGATCTGGCGGGCGTTGCGGGTGTCGTACCAGTCGCTCATGGGAACGCGCTGGGGGGTTTCGTTGAGCCAGCGGACGACGGGATCGACCAGGGCCTCGAAGTCGGAGCGGTCGCGGGTCAGGGTGGCGGACCAGAGGATCCAATCGAGCTTGGTGTAATCGGCCCGGTTATCGAGGGGGAGACCGTAGGCATTCTGGACACTGAGGTAGTGGTCCATCTCGAGGCGGCGGACGGAGTCGGGGAACAGGTTGAGGTTGAGGAGACGGTCCCAGACGAGGTTGTACTTCTGGCTCCAGGTGCCGGGGCGGTCGAAGGTGAGCCGGTAATGGGTGGGGTCGCGGGCGTCTTCGACCCAGCGGGCGGCGAAGGTGCGGGCGACCTCGCGGTATTCGGCGGCGAGGGCGGAATCGCCGCGACGATCGGCGAGTTGGGCGAAGGCGCCGAGGGCGACGATGGCCTTGGCGCTGAGGTTGACATTGCGGGCGAGGTGCCCTGCGAAGTCGTCGGTACAGAGCTGATGGGCGGGGTCGTAGCCGTGTTCGCGGAGGTATCCGGCCCAGCGGGTGAGGGTGGGCCACCAGGGTTCGGCGAATTCAGCGCTGTCTTCGAGGTGGGCGACGGCGGCCATGAGGATGAGGAGGTTGCCGCATTCCTCGACGGGCATCTGGTTTTCCTCGGAGTGTTCGCCGCCGCCATAGACCTGGCCGTTGGCGTGGGGATAGGTGCCGAGGTCATGGGGGGCGAAGGGGAACTTCCAGCGTTCGCTGACGGCGTAGTTCATGAAGGGCACGAGGAACGACCGGGCGGCGGAGGAGCCGAAGAGAAGGAACTGGGGCGCCATGGGATAGAAGACATCCGAGGTGCCGATGCAGCCGTTGCTGAAGTTCTCCTTCGAGAAGGAGATGGGCTGGCCGTGGTCGTCGGCGACGAACTTGCTGGCGGCGAAGCCCTGGCGGTAGGCGAGGGCGGCGAGTTGGGCATAGGGCAGCCCGCCGACGCGGGTGAGATCGGACATCAGTTCGTCATCGAAGGCGCGGCATCGGGCGACGAGGGAGTCATGTTCGGCGGCGGAACGTTCGAGCAGGGCGGCGGCGTCGGTGCCATCCCGGCGCCAGTACGGACGGAGGTTCCGCTTCATGTACTGGATCGAGTATTCGTCATCGTAGGCGAGCAGGAGCCATCGGGACTGCGGTTCGGGGCCCACCAGGCCGAGGTCGAAGTGGGCGAAGCCTGCGGGGGCGGTGGCGGCGGACGCGGGAGCCGGTTCAGGCCCGGCGGAGGGGATCTGGCCACCCTGGATAAAGGCGGCGCGGGCGGCGTGGGTGGGCAGGATGCGCAATGTCGGCTGCTGGGAGTCCGCGGCCGCGAGGTAGAGGTGGCCCCAGTCGATGCGGACATCGTCGCCGCGCCGGGCGAGGACGGGTTGGTGGGTGGTGCCGACGCGGAGGGCGGAAACGGTTCCGGCCTGGACGGTGGACCACTGGACTTCCTGACGGGGTTCGTGGACGGCGATTTCCGCCGCGGCTTCGAAGAGCAACTGAACGCGGCGCGGTGCGGCCCGGGTGGCCCGGATGTCCCAGGTGACGTGGGTGACAGGACGGGAGAGGAGGTCAAGGTCCTCCGGCAGCATGGGGGTCAGGAAGGTCAGGGTGATTTCGACTCCGGCGCCGGCGAAGGTGGCGATGGTGCGGGTGGGCAGGACTTCCAGGGCGGTCTGGGGCAGGGGCGGCAGTTCCGGCGGGTTGGGGCCGAGCAGACGGAAGGTGCGACCGTCGATGCGGGCGAGGACGGTCAGCCGGTGGGGCCGGCCGGTCCAATGGACAGTGTCTTCGTCGGCGAGACGGTCGGCGGGGGACCAGATGCTGAAGTAGGGATCGCAGACGACGAGCGGGGTGGAGGGCGGGATGAGCTGGGTGGTGTCGGTCTGCTGGCGCGGTTCGGGCGGGGTGTAGAGGGTGCGGTGGATGGGAGCGAGGAGGGCGGGGTCGAACTTGAGGATGGCGCGGTCGTAGGTGAGGAGACCGTTGACCTCGATTTCGACATCGGTGGTCTGGGTGTACACGGCGGCGGCCAGGCCGGGGGTGCCGGTGAGGGGATGGAGTTTCCGGATGAGGGCGAGGTAGGCTTCGGTGAGGTCTTCCCGGGTGGTGTAACTGCGATAGCCCCAGTTCCGCTCGTCCTGCCAGGTATGGCCGGCGATGGGGAGGCCGAGGCCGCCGAATTCGCCGAGGACCACGGCGCGCCGGGCTTCGACGGGGGGCACGGCGGGGCCGGGATAGGCGTGGATGTCGTGGACGTCTCCGCAGCCGCGGTCGGTCCAGCCGGAGGCGCTGTTGACGAGGCGGGTGGGGTCCCAGGAGCGGACGAGGTCGGCGATGCGGCAGGTGTCCCACTGGCCCCAGCCTTCGTTGTAGGGGACCCACATGACGATGGAGGGATGGTTGTAGAAGCCGTCCACCATGGCGCGGAGTTCGGCTTCGAACTGGGCTCCGGATTCGGGGGAGCGGGTGATGTCGGGGTCGCGGCTGCCGATGTAGCGGTCCCCGCTGGGCATGTCCTGCCAGACGAGGAGGCCGAGGCGGTCGGCCCAGTAATACCAGCGGGCCGGTTCAATCTTGACGTGCTTGCGGGCCATGTTGAACCCGAACTGGCGGGTCACCTCGATGTCGTAGCGCAGGGCTTCGTCGGTGGGCGCGGTGTAGAGTCCGTCGGGCCAGAAGCCCTGGTCGAGAGGGCCGAACTGGAAAAGGGGTTCGCCATTGAGGAAGAGGCGGGGCGTGCCTTCGGCATCCTGGGCGAGTTCGATCTTGCGGAGGCCGAAGTAGGAGGCGACGCGGTCCACGGGGCGACGGTCGCGGCGCAGGACGGCGCGGAGATCGTAGAGAAAGGGGGAGTCCGGCGACCATGACTTGGGATCGGGGAGGGTGAGGGTGGCGCGGGCGATGGCGGGGGAGCCGTCGGCGCCTGGAAGGACGCGGGCGGTTTCGGAGGCGACGCGGCGGTTGCCCTCGAGGGCGACGAACCGGACCGAAGCGGGAGCCGGGGATTCTTCCCAGGAACGGATCCGGGCTTCGAGGGTGACGGTGCCTTCGTCGTAGTTGGGGGTGATGCGCAGGGACTCGATGGCGGTGTGGGGGACCGGTTCCAGCCACACGGTCTGCCAGATCCCGGTGGTGGGGGTGTACCAGATGGCGTGGGGCTCACGAACCTGTTTGCCGCGAGGCTGATAGCCGGCGTCGGAGGGGTCCCAGACGGCGACGACGAGTTCCTGGGGGCCGGTCGGCCGGAGCGCCTCGGTGATGTCGAAGGAGAAGGCGTCATAGCCGCCGCGGTGGGAACCGATTTCCCGGCCGTTCACCCAGACCGTGGTTTCCCAATCCACGGCGCCGAAGTGGAGGAGGAGGCGACGGTCATTCCAGGCGATCGGTCGTTCAAAGGTGCGGCGGTACCAGAGGCGTTGGTCGGGGCCGACGGACCTGGCGACGCCCGAGAGGGCGGACTCGATGGGGAAGGGGACCAGGATCCGGCCGTCCCAGGCCCCGGGTTGGGAGGCGTCCCTGGGGGCGATCGAGTAGTCCCAGAGACCATTGAGGTTGAGCCAGTCGGGACGGGTCTGCTGGGGGCGCGGGTATTCGGGGTGAACCCGGTCGGGATGGACGTCAGCGGCCCAGCGGGTGAGGAGGGGCCCCTTGGCGGGAGACCAGGCATCGGCGGCCCGGGGGCTGGAGGCGACGAGGAAGGTCAGGGCAGCGCAAGCGACAGCGACAACGGGGAATCCTTTCCGGCGGGGCGCGATGGGTGCACGCATGCCACACGGTCGCCACAGGGTAGAGGGTTTCGGCCAGCGATTTGTGGCAAATTCGACAGGGCCTCTTCTGATGAAGGGTTCATGGGTTGATAATCATGTATTACTCGCCAGCATTTTTACCGGCAATCTGCCGGCGATGTTTCTGCGGCGTTATCCGGTTCCTGATCATTCGTTCTTCCTGTTCGGCCCGCGCGGCACAGGCAAGAGCACCTGGCTGCGGCAGGTATTGCCGGACGCGGTGTGGTTCGATCTGCTCCGCACGCATACGCTGCTCGGGTTGACGCGCCAGCCCGAGTCCTTCAGGCAGCAGGTCGAGGCGCGTCCGCAGGGCGGCTGGGTGGTGGTGGACGAGGTGCAACGCCTGCCCAGCCTGTTGAACGAAGTCCATGCGCTGATCGCGGAGACTGGCCGCAAATACCGCTTTGCCTTGAGCGGCTCCAGCGCGTGCAGGCTCAAGCGCCTGGACGTGAACCTCCTCGCCGGCCGCGCCGTCAACCGCCAGTTCTTCCCGCTCACCGCCTCCGAGCTGAATCACGACTTCGACCTCGACCGCGTGTTGCGTTTCGGTTTGCTGCCGCAGATTCACGCCGAACCGGAGCACGCGCTCGATGTGCTGGACGCCTACGTGTCGAACTACATCCGCGAGGAAATCCAGCAGGAGGCGCTGGTGCGCACTACGCGAACCTCTCGAAGGAAGCGAGCGCGGCTTCCTGTTGGAGACCTGGGTGCTGCACGAGTTGCGCGCGGCGATGGCGTCTCACAACACCGGCGGCCAGCTTCACTACTGGCGCACGCCGCACGGCAGCAAAGTGGACTTCATCTGGACGCGCGCCAAACGCTCGGTGGGCATCGAGGTGAAGGCGTCGGAACGCTGGCGCTCCGAGTTTGGCGCGCCGCCGAAAGGATTGGTGGAAGCGGGCGTCCAGACCGGTTTCGGCGTTTACGCTTGGCGGGCAGGCGGATGTGGCTCAATGAGTTTCCATCCAGTTCAAGCCTTCGCAGAGATGTCATTTCCGGCGGCAGATCAAGGCTGGTGAGTTCCGAGCTGCGCAGGTCCAATCTTTCGAGAGCGGCTAAGTGCGCCGGCAGCGTGAAGGCACCCAGCGGGTTTAAACCGATGGCAAGTTCGCGCAGTTCCGGCAACGCAGCCATCACATCGACGGCGTTCCCGGCTGTCATGCCTGTCGAGGAAAATCTCACCCTTCGAAGGGCCGGGAGATTGCGCAGAAAACTGAAATCGCGAATCGGATGGCCCCAAAACGCCAACTCCGTCAGGTTGGTCACAACCCACGGGAAATTCGTGAGCCGATTCAAACCCAGGTCGAGCGTGCGGAGGCTGCTGAGATTCGGCGGCAGGGTCAGATTGCTGATTCCCCTCCAGCACCAGCGTTCGGAGGCTGCTCATCCCGTCCGGCAATCGGATGGTCGTGAACTGGTTTAGTGCAAGAGACAACGATTCCAGTTTCGTCAAAGAGGAGAGACGCGAGAGGTCACTCACGCTCAGCGCCGCGGTTTCATTCCCCATGGGAAAAAGCAGCGATGATCCGTCGAGCTTGAGCACGACCAGGTTTGTGGCGAGTTCGAGCCCTTCCAGGGAGGCGATGGGAGCGGAAGTCGGCGGATAAGTACGATCCCGGCTGGCGTCCAACACCGTGAGGTCTTCCATGTCCGCCCGTGTGATGTCCCGAGGGGGATTATTCAGCGCCGCCCGAATTGCCGCTTCGAGCGCCGGATCCGGAATACGGACCGACACGTCTCGTGCAAAGGCGCGCAGCGGTAATAACAGCGTGGCCAGAATGGCAATGGCACAAGGGATCATTTGGAATGAGTTCATGGTTTCCTCTCATCAATATCGCCCGGGATGAGCGCACCAGCCTCGCGCAGGGGCATGTGTGCGATCAGGACGTATCGAGCCAGGGACTGCGCGAACAGACACCATCTGAGCGACTGGGAGTTTTCTCCGAGTCGGACGCCATGATCGGCCAGTTCCACGGCCGGCATGCGTTGACCGGCGTACAGCGGCTGCAGCAAGCACATCTTCGCCACGCGGTTTGCAGTTTGCGCGTTCGTCGTCGAGCCGAATCGCGCCGGCATGGCGTCGCGATTCGACTCGTATGCGGCTTGCCTTCCGAGCACCTGGCGCTGTTTCTCAATGAGGTCTTCGAGGAGCCGGATGGCGTCCAGAAAGGCGGCGCGTTTCTCCGCCAGTTTTTCCAGCGCCAACGCAAACAGGGCTTCTTCGCGGGAGGGATTCATGGTTTCAGTGCCTCAGGATTCGTGCGCTGTCCCTCGATCAGCTCCCTGGCTTCCTGGAGCAGAATGTGGGCGGAGAGCCAGTCGATCCACCACCCGTCGCCTTCCAACGCCCCCCGCTCGGGTGAAAACCAGTTCTCTTTCAGCAGCGCTGCGCCGTCGTTGAGTGCGGCGCTGGCTTCCTGGCGCTGGCCAAGCTGATAGCGGACCAACGCTGTCACCGCGTGCAGCGTCGTCTCGAAGCTCGCATGATCGGTAGCGGCCGCGGCCTTTTGAACGGACGTCAGCGCGCCGGCAAAATCTCTGTTCCGATAGCGCGCCAAAGCCTGGGCGAGAGGAAGCCAGGATTCAGAGTATTCGTCCTGGTCCAGCTCGAGCTTCCGGTTCGCCAGGCGCTCGACGGTCGCCGCTGTGGACGCATCAAGCGGTCGGAGCGCCACGGCTCTGATTCCCCAGGCCAGGTGAGCTGTGTTGGTCAGTCCGGGGAGCAGTTCGAGCAGGTTGTCACGCACTTTCGCGAATTCCGGTTCGTTTCCCATCCTGGCCAGCAACGTGGCGCGAAGTTTCCACGGGATGCTGTTGGTCGGCACGGTTTCACTAATTCGCCTCACGAACGCTTCGGTTTGCGACCAGTGTCCCGCCTGCCCCAGGAAATCTCCCATTTCATATCCGGGATCAGTCCGCAGGTAAGCGTCGAGCCGCTCGTTGGCGATACCGCGCAATAGCTCCCCGGCTTCCACCTTGAGAGTTTCCGCCCGGTCCTTTTCGCCTTTGGCGTCAGCTTCAACAGCATGTGAAAGCAGGGCGGTGGCGAGTCGTAGTGTGAATTCGACATACTCCGCTGGTTCCGCTCCAGAGCGCGTCTGTAGCGACTTCAACATCTCGCGACTGGTCGTCTCCAGTTCCGTGTAACGGCGTGAACGCAGCAGCGAACTGGTGGAGTTGCGTGCCGTGGCGGCCATTTTCCGGAGGGTTCCGACGTCCTCCTCCGCCTCCCACGCGGCGACCTGGGCCGGCGTGGCGATGTCCCACCGGAGGAGGGTGCCATCGGGGCGCGCACTGATGACCGCCTGGCCATCGGGGGTGAACTGGCAACGCGCATACGGCGGAGTCTTCAAGGTCAGCATCTCGCGACCGGTGGCGGCATCCCAAAGCTTCGCCTTATCTTCGGTTTCCGACAGAATGCGGTGACCATCAGGAGAAAATGCCGGATTTGGACCGACGATCCGGCTGTGAAGCACGAATCCGGCATCCGTCCCGGCTCCCGGCGATCGCATGGACCGGACCCGCATCATCGCGTCCAGGAAGCTGGCCATGATGACACGCTCTCCGTCGGGCGAGAACGCACCGAAAACGACTCCTGAAAGGGCCGTGGCCTCGATTCGAGATTCCTCCTGTCCGGTCATGGTGTTCCAGACGACGGCGAACGGATCAAAGGGGGCACCGGTCAGGAGCCTTCGGCTGTCGGCGGAGAAGGCCAGCGGAATGGCAGGTGTTGGAACTTCTTTGAGGGAAAATCGGATCTTCCCAGTGATGGAGTCCCAGAGCTTCACCACATCGGGCAGCAGCTGGGAGGGGTGCCGTTCGACGGTGACGATTTGCCGGCCATCCGGCGAAAGCCTGAAGTCGGCGATCAGGTTGGTCCCTGCATCTAAGGTGACCAATACACGACCCGTCAGCGCATCCCACACCTGCGCACGTGACAGGTTGGTGCTGACGCCGGCCACGCGCCGCCCATCCGGCGTGAACTGCACGACCCCGCCGGTCAGTCCCGGCAGCACCGCTTGCGTCTGCCCCGTGCGGGTGTCCACGACGCGAGCTTCCACGTCAAACGGCTGATCCGGGTTGCGACGGTTGGGAAGGCCAAAGACCCAGCCCCTGAACCCCGGTGTGCGATTGGTCACGACGACCGCCCGGGAGCCATCGCTGCTCAAGAAAACCTGCAAACGAGGATGCCTTGCAAACAACGAAGCCGGCTCCATCAAACCAGGCCAATCCCAAACCCGGATCGTTTCGTCGCCGCTCGCGGACACCAGCCTTTGGCCGTCGGGCGAGAAGGCCAGTCCGAAGATTTGCCGGCTATGGCCTTTCAACGTGCCGAGTTCCTCGCCGGAGTCGGTATCACGGAGCCGGATGGTCCCGTTCCCTTCCGTGGTGGCGAGATACTTGCCGTCGGGGGACAGTCGCAACAGCCACGTCGGCCCTTCGCTGCCGCGCCACTGGCGCAACTCACGCCCCGTGCGGACCTCGAACAGGCTGATGACGCCATTGTCGGCCGACGCGGCGAAACGGCTCAGGTCGCGGGAGATCGTTTCGCTGACCGCGCCGGGCGCATCGAACCGCGCCAACGCCTCCCCCGTGGCAACGTCCTGAAGCTGGTAACCGGTTTCGTCTCGCACCGCGATCTGAGGCCGGCCTTCGGGCGAGAACCAGGTCAGGACGGCCTCACCGTGATAGTTGGTAATGCGACGCAATTCCTGGTTGGTGGAAGCGTCCCAGAGCCACACCGCACGGGTGTCCACGCCGATGATGCGCGAACCCTCCGGCGACCAGGCCAGATTCCGCACTGCGTTGGTGGTGTCCACCTTGATCTCGCGGAGGATCTGACCGGTGAGCGCGTCCCACAGTTGCAGCTTCCACGGCCGCTGGGTTGCGGTGGCGAGGCGGCCTCCGTCCGGAGAGAAAGCCAGGCCGGACAACAACTGGTCGAGCTTCACATCGTGCCGCACCTGGCCATCCGTGGCGCTCCAGATCTTCAAGCGTAAGTCGTCGCCACTGCTGGCGATCCATTGTCCGTCGGGCGAAAATTCCGGCCTGCGAGGAACTCCCCGGTGTTCGCGAAAGGTCAGCGAGTCGCGATGAAGCTGGCGTGCCCAGTAGAACCACTCGAATCCTCGCTGGGGATCGTCACGGGTCTGCGCGAGCAAACCCTGCAATCTTCCGATGTCGCCTTCTTCCCAGGCCGTCTGGGCCAGACCCATGTTGGCGGAGTAGAGCAGTTCGCGCGTGGCCCGCTCGCTGGCTTCCGCGCGCTGGCGTTCGCCCGCCTCCTTGGCCTGGGCGTTTTCGGCAAGTGTCCGCGCGGCTTCGGCTTCCTGTCGCCGCTGCTCCGCCAGGTTTCGCTGGATGGACTCATGCATGTGCGCCCGGCCCTCGCGTTGTGCCGCCATCCCGATGAACACCAGGGCGCCGACCAGTGACACCAGCACGCAGGCCGCCGCCGTGAAGGCCAGCCGGTTGCGCCGGTAGGCTTTCTGAAAGCGGTAAAGCTGGCTGGGCGGACGCGCGACCACCGGTTCGTTTTCCAAGTGACGTTTGAGATCCGCTGCCAAGCCACTAGCCGACTCGTAGCGCCGGGTGCGGTCCTTCTCCAGGCACTTCATCACGATCCAATCGAGGTCGCCCTTGAGCTGATGGAGCAGCTTCGCGGTGTCAGCGGAGCGGCGTCTGGCCGTGGTGGTGAGTTGATCGGCTCCGAGAGTTGCGAGGCGCGTGCTGGGTCGTTGCGGTTCCTTCTCCCGGATCGTCTTCCGCATCACATCAATGCCTTGCGACATCAATTCCTTCGCATCGAACGGCGTGCTGCCGGCCAGCAGTTCGTAGAGCAATACGCCCAGGCTGTAGATGTCCGAGCGCGTATCAATGTCCAACCCGCTCATCTCCGCCTGCTCCGGACTCATGTAAGCCGGCGTGCCGATGAACTGGTGCAACTGCGTGTAAACCGTGTTGTCCGTCAGCCGGCCTTCCGTCGCCTTGGCGATGCCGAAGTCGATCACCTTGGGCACCGGCACGCCGTCATGTAGCGTCACCAGGATGTTCGACGGCTTGATGTCCCGGTGGATGATCCCCTTCTGGTGCGCGTGCTGAATCGCCTGGCAGACCTTGATGAACAGGTCGAGGCGCTCCTTGGTGCTCAGGTTGGCCTGGTCGCAGTAGTGGGTGATGGGGATGCCGCGCACCAGTTCCATGACGAAATAGGGGCGACCTACGTCGGTCGTCCCCGCATCCAGCACCTTGGCGATGTTGGGATGATCCATCATTGCCAACGCCTGCCGCTCGGCCTCAAACCGCGCCACCACCTGCTTGGTGTCCATGCCCAGCTTGATGACCTTCAGCGCCACGAGCCGCCGCACCGGCTCGGTCTGCTCGGCGACATACACCACGCCGCACCCGCCTTCGCCGACGCGCTCCAAGAGTTTGTATCGCCCAAGGGTCTGGCCGACGGCTTCGTCGGGCGGTTCGGGAAGGTCGAGCTTGAGGGTGGGGCGGGCGGGTACCGTCGGCGCATCCAGCGCGGTGGCTGGCTGCTCGTGCGCGGCGAGCAGCGCTTCGAGGCGCTGGCGCAAGGCGGAGTCCTGGCCGCAGACCGCGTCCAGAAAGGCCGGGCGTTCGGCGACGGGCTTCTCGGCGGTCAGCGCGAACAAGGCGGCCTCACGTTCCTGGGGCGATGGCATAGTGGAATGGTTCATCTGTTTCTCCATGCGTGATCCGCCGGGCGAAAAGTATGGAGTTATTTTCGACATACTTTTGGAGACGAATGAACGCATGTCTCTGGTGAAGGCCATGAACACCATCGAATTCAAATTCTACTGTTCCCACTGCGATCAGCCCTTGAAGTGCGATCCCTGCCACGCGGGCCGGCAGATTCAGTGCCCGGCCTGCGACCATTTGATCCGCATCCCGAACCCGCCGGCGGGCACCGGCTTCACCCATGTGCAGCCGGAGTCCGGGCGCACTTGGGACACGCATACGCCCAAGGGCCGCCAAGCCTGAACTCAGCCGGATGGCTTTCCGGCGGTGGCACCCTTGAGCTCGACCGAGAGCCAGGACCGAGCGTAGGCCCACCACTGCTTGGCGGTGGGCACGGCGATGCCCAGGGCCGTGGCGGCTTCCTCGAAGCTCAAGCCGACGAAGTACCGCAGCTTCACCAGCTCGGCCTTGCGGGAGTCGATCAAGGCGAATTTTTCCAACGCCTCGTTCACGGCGAGCAAATGATCGTCGGCGGCGACAGGAGTGGGAAGGTCGAGTCCATCCAGGTCGATCACCTGGATCCCGGCGCCGCGTTTGGCGGCCAGCCTTCGCCGGGCGTGTTCGACCAGGATGCGACGCATCGCCTCGGCAGCCGCACCGAAGAAATGGGCGCGATTGTGAAACGTCGGGGCATCTCCGCCGACCAACCGGATCCAGGCCTCGTGGACGAGGGCGGTGGGCTGGAGCGTATGGCCAGCGGCTTCACGGGCCATCTTCTGCGCCGCCAGACGGCGGAGTTCTTCGTAAACGATGGGGAAAAGTCCCGCGGCAGCTTCGGGATCGCCACGTTCCACACGTTCCAGGATTTGGGTGAACTCGCTCAAGCTTCCTGCCGATTTCAGGCTCGTTCTCCGAGGTCGATACTGTCAAGTCCCGCCTCTGAATCGTGGATTTGGAAACTCCGCCGCCCTTTCCCGGCTCCCTTGGGCCGCCGATTTCCCCACGCGTTCCGGAGGGGATTGGATGATCGAGGAAACCACCGTCGAGGAAGCCCTGGCCACGTCGGTAGAGTTCCACAATGGTCTGAGGGCTCCAGTCCATTTGATTGGTGAGGAAGGTCATTAACCGATCCCCTCCGTCCACTACGACCCACGCGGTGATCCGGCGCAGCAAGTCCGGATACGCCTTCGCCGAACGCGGGCTCTTGGGCGCCACCAACTCGTCCCGGACCGCTCGTGCCCCGCTGGCCACCGGGAGGGACTCCTGCACCTCGCAGCCCATGTTCTCCTTGGCTCGCGTCACCCAGAACACCCCCCGGCACTGGAGGTCCCACAAGTGCCGGAAATCGACGTAGGCCTTGTCAAATATGACGATTTCCCCCGCTTGCACGTCGGCGCACACCTCACGTGCCCGCTTGGCGTCGGCCTCTCGCGCGGTGTCCACGACGGCGAAGCGGGGCAGGAAACTCTCCAGGTCCAACTCTTGATGGTGTCTTCATGGCGCGCTTTGTGGTTGGTGTTTTGTGTAGTGGCGTCTCGTTGCCTGGCGTCATGGCTCCGGCAATCGGTCCCTCCAGTACTCCGGTCACCGGTGACCGTGGGCTACAGCGATCACAGCTTCTTTTGGCCACGAACCGCTGCTTCGATCACGGCGATGTCGATTTTCATCTGCTTCATCATGGCTGCCATCGCCTGGGACGATACATTCTTGTCGGCACTCGTCGTCAACTCCGTCAACCGCTTTGGGTAAATCTGCCACGATACCCCGAAGCGGTCCTTGAGCCATCCGCAGTGGCTTTCCTCACCCCCGTTCGCAGTCAGCGCCGCCCAGAGGCGATCCGTCTCGGCCTGGCTGTCCGTCGCAACTGAAATCGAGACCGCCTCAGTCAGCGTGAACATCGGCCCGGCGTCGAGTATTTGGTAGGGTACTCCGCCCAACGAGAAGTCGATCACCGAGAAGGCACCATGTCCGGCGTCGCCATGAAAGGTCGTCTCGATCCGGCTTCCTGGGATCAGGGAGCAGTAGTATTCGGCGGCCTCACGGCCGCGTCCGTCATGGAACCAGAGGCAGGTGCGGATGGAACTTGGCATGGTATTGGTCTTCGTAATCAGGCTGATCGCCTTGGTGTCGTTCAATGATGCGACGAATGAGCGAGGGACTTCAGGACATGCAATGGTCGATTTCCATTGGGCGCTGGACAAATCCTTGAGCGGCCTGATGACTCGGATCACCGACCGCCGCCGCGATCGGGAGCGGCCTCAATCACGGTTCCCATGCCTAAGGGAAGCCCTCTCCCCACGCAATCCAGAAGCGCATCGCGGAAGATCTGGTGCAGGACGATTGAAAAGGCTCTGAGGGGTCTGGTCTGAGGCTCTTGGACAGGATGAACAGGATGAACAGGATGGAGCGGAGAAGGAGACATGGAGCGCTCGATCCACCGCGAAACCCGGCAGGAACGCCGCTCTTCTGCATCCTGTCGATCCTGTAAATCCTTTCCAAAAACCTCGGGTCTTCCTTGGGGACTATGTCAGAGACCCTGCGGTTTCCCGGTGGGTGGCCGGAGCCGGGGGGTTGGAGCGGGGCTGTGGCCGGCTGAAGCCAGGACACCGGACGGGGAGACACGGGACTTGGTCAGCGGCCCTCCGATCGGGTGCTGCTGCCGCTCGAACACTTCGGTGCGAAGGGGCGTATTGACACGTTTCGCAATGTTTCCGCTGAAACCGGGGGCGCCCCGCCACGCATCGGCTTCTTCCGGGTCCGCGGGACTGGAATGTAAGGAACACGGGGGCAATCAGCAGACTCGTCGCATCCGATCCGAAGTCTCGCCCCGACCCGCTCTGCCGCGCGTTCTCTACATACCTTCAGGGCTGTTATGCGTATGGATCTGTCATCGTTCCTGGCAGGCGGGCCTTCTCCTCGGTCGTAAACTCTGGCATGATTGCGTAGTATCGAAATCTCTCACACGGACCCTCCTCGACCAGAAACTTGCCGCTCTCGGTAAAGAATAATGGGTTGATGTCGCGTCGTACTACGTCCGCAAACCAATTGGCAGCGCATGTCGCCCGCTTAATCAGCCTAGAGCACTCAAGAAGCCAGTCCTCGTACATTTGAACACGCAGGTCATAGTCAGAGCAATACCCTTTACTCTTGTAGAATCGCTGCGAAACAAAGTGGGTTTGTTCGAGCTGAGCGTGCTCCAAGAACTTCTGGCATGCGGCCTGAAGCAGCCAACCAAGGCATGTCGTGGCTCGCATTAGCTCATCAAACTCCTTCGGCCAAATAGATGCGGCGATGCGCTGCCTCAACTTAAAACAATTCTCTGGTATTTCTCTTTCGAGTGCCGGATCAGGTGTAAGCATCTGACTCGCCCATGTCTTCCATCGCTCCAGCTGACAGGCCTTGACCGTGTAGTCGATGATGGAGGAAACTGCGAGCTGCTGGGCCTTCATTTTAGCGTCTGCAACGCTTGTTAGAGTCTCCCGAACCCAGAGCTCGTGCTCTGACTTGCGAATATGAAGTCGCTCGACAGGCCACTCAACTTGGTTCTTGTCGATCTCTGTGTGATGGTTGGGACAAAGCAGAATCCGGTTATGGTATCCATCACGCTCCTCTGCCGATAGCGGGCTTTTTCCGCGTGGCGCGTCCTGTTTCTCACCCACGATATGCGCCTGCTCACCAATGACAAAGGCTCCGCTGGCGGGACTTTGGGTTTGCGACAACTCGACGCGGCATATAGAGCAGAGGTTCGCTGCACGTCCCCAGAGTAGCTTTATATCCTTTTCGGTCATTAGGTACTCTTGCTGAGAAGTGCCCTAAGTTGATTGGCCTATAGGCTTGTAGAAAGGGTTTGAGGTTGTCAATGATGGATTGGGTGGGGTAGGTGAGCCGTGAGTTCCTGGCGGGCGGATAGGTTTGAGGATGGGTGAGGGGGTCTGGGTGGGCCCAGGTGTGGAATGATGTCTGCGGGGGAGGTTGGGCGGGGTGCGAGGGGGTTGTGGGGGGGGCCTGGTGGGGAGAATCCGGTTTTGGATTGCGATGGGCCGGCTCGTTCCATTGGAGCTGCGGGAATGCCGGGGATGCTGCACGGGCGACGGGGGGTTCGGTCGGGGGTGGGTGGCGGGACGGGAAGAGAGGCCTGATCGCCGGGGAAGCCCGTCCGAGAAATAGTGGATTCACCAGGAAGGCGCAAAGGACGGGGAGAGGTGGGTTGTGGACTCGCGGAGATCGTCCCTCCGATTGGCTCCCTCCTGACGATCACGGGGCGGCCGAGTGGGCGGTTGGGAAGTTCCCGGATCGAACTCCGGGGATTCGTGAACCCTCGTTGCTCCTCTGGAGACCGATTCCGACCCCGACCCCGATGCCGATCCCGATCCCGTTGCACCTTACGGCAGCTCGGAGATGCGGCGTTTCGTGGCGGGCGGGGTGTTCCGGGGGTGGATCACTCGGGCAGGCGGACGATGCGGAAGAACATGGCGGTTTCGCCGGGTTCGCAGGGGACCTCGCAGGTCAGGGCGCCGCCGTTGCCGACGAAGACGCCTTGGTCGTCCACGGGGCAGTCTTCGATTTCGGGGCGCGTGGTGGCCCAGTCTTCGCGGAGGGACGGGTTCCGTTCGATGCGGTAGCGGGCGCCGGCGACGGACTCGAGGGTCAGGGCGGCGCGAGGTGGATCGGTCGGGACGATGCGGAACCCGGCGATGGTGGGGCGGGGCTGGGGATCGACGGTGCCGGTGCGGGCGGGCAGGCGCAGCGGGGTGGCGAGGTCCGGTTCGCCGAGGGACAGGAGGTCCAGGGCTTCCAGATCGGAGCGGGCCCAGGCGAGGACCTCGGAGAAGGGCGGCGGGTTTTGTCCGAGGTCGAAGCGGGAGACGAGGACGCGCAGGCGCTGGGTGGCGGCGGGTGCCAGGGTGAAGGACGCGACGTGACCGATGTCCGGGACGTTTCCGGGTTGGGAAGCGAAGCCGAGGATATTGACGCGGTCGCGAATGACGACGGTGGCGTCGAGGGGTGCGGTGCCGGGATTGGCGACGTCGAAGTCGAGCGGGACGGAGCCCCCGACGGTGAGGGTGGGCGTCGGGGCGGCGGGGTCGCGGACGAGGTGGATGACGGGATCGCCGATGCGCGGGCGGAAGACGGTTCCGCGGCAGCAGAGTCGCGGGAGGTCGGGTCCGGCGGAGGCGCAGACCTCGAAGGCGGCGCAACCGCCGGGCGGGAGATCGGGGCAGCGGATCACGATGGGAACGGTGAGGCAGCCGCCGGGGGGGATGGGGCCGAGGGTGCCGGTGGCGGGGGAGAAGTCGGACACGCCGAGGACCTGGGTGCAGGGAGGGGAGGCGGGGAGACCGGCGGCCGCCCAGGTGTAGGTGCGGGGGACGGTGGCGTTGTTGCAGACGGTGTAGAGGATGATGGCGCTGCTGCCCGGGGTGCCGTCGGTGTTGGGCCGGCAGGGGACGCGTTCATCGACGGCGCAGAAGTCGGGTTTGACGGGGGTGCCCACGCAGGGGGGCAGTTCGAGGCAGACGGGGATGGCGCAGCAGGGGTCGATGCTTTCGTCGTGGAGGGTGAGGTTGAAGCAGAGGGGTCCGGGGCCGCCGGTGTAATTGACGGTGAAGACGCCGGTGCCGCCGGGGGGAATGGGGTTGGGAACGGGCACGGCATGGGCCGGACTGAATGCGGACGGGGGCAGGAAGGTGGCGTAGTAGAACGGGAACGGGTTGGGCGAGAGGTGGGTGAGATTTTCGACCACGAGCTGGAGCGTGTAGAGAACGGTGCCGTCGGGCTGGAGCCGGCAATCGATCTTGTGCTCGACGAGGCGGGCGCAGTCGCAGTTGGGGACGACGACGCAGAGTTTTTCGGTGCAGCAGACCTCACCGCTTTCGTTGAGGAGGGTGAGGCGGAAGCAGACGGTATGGCCGTCGGCACCGGCGGGAAGCTGGAAGGTGATGGTGGCGGTGCCGTTGTTGGTGAGGGGGCCGGGCAGGTTGAAGACGGTGGTGGGGATGGGTTGCAGGGTGATGGCCCCGGCGGGGAGGAGGTTGGTGGGGCAGGGGGTGAACCAGGCGTAGTTCACGGTGACCCCGGAGAGGTTGGTGATTTCGGCGGTCACGGTGACGGGGGCGCCGGGTTCCTTCGGGCATTCGACCCGCAGGACGCGGATGGCGCTGCAGGGCTGGCCGGGCATGATCTCGACGTCGCCGCCGCTGCCTTTGAAGTCGGGACCGGAGGTGGTGTAGGCGGGATCGAAGGGGACGCGGAAGGCGTTGGTGACGATGGAGGGGCTGGTGGCCAGGGGGAAGTCGGCGGGGCGTACGCCCTGGATGCCGTGGGGTCCGGGCATGTCGGCGAGGTCGGCGGAGGTCATCCAGATGATCTGTTCGGGGGCGCCGTTTTCCTCGCCGTAGGCCACGCCGCCATAGGCTTCGCCGCGGCCCCAACTGTTGCCGGTCTCGAGGGTGCGGGTGACGGTCCAGGTGGTGCCGGAGAGGACCGCGATGTGGACGCGGCTGGCGTGATTATAGGAGTCGGTCGGGGTGAGCATGGTGCGTTCCCCGAGGAGCATGCGGGTGCCGTCGGCAGAGAAGGCGATGTCGGTGACCGGGACGGCCTGGGCCCAGCCGGTGGGCACGGCGATGGGCGAGGCGGGGACGGTGAGGATTTCCGCGTCGGTGGCGGGGAGGAGGGCGCCGGTACCGGAGATCTGGATGCGCCGGATTTTGCCGGGGGAGGTGGAGCCGCCGGTGTTCCAGACCGCGTAGTGGACGGCGCCCTGGGACACGCCGATGCCCCAGAGGAGTTCGGTCAGGGGGGGAAGGCCGGGGGCGCCGGTATCGGCACCGAGGGGATCGAAGGTCTGGACGACGGAACCGGCGCTGTCGATGCGGTAGATGCGGCCGTCTTCGAGGTTGGTGGCGAAGAACTGATTGTGAACGGGGTCGTGGGCGAGGTTGCCGATGCCGGGGCCTGAGACCCAGCCGGGGGTGAGGGTCATGGCCTGCTGGGGCAGGACGGCGAAGACGGAGGGGACGCCGTTGGTCCGGTTGATCCGGTAGATGGTCCCGGCGGCGGCGAGCGAATTCGAACCGCCCCCGAGGCTGCCGTAGCGATGGTGGTAATTGAGGAACCAGGATTTGGAATAGAGGCCGTGGGCGGCGGCGTAGATGTCGCCCTGGGTGTCGATGGCCAGACCGTACACGGCGCCGAGGGTCTCGGCGGTCCAGGACGGGTGATGGTAGTCGGGCGGGTTCCAGAGCGGCGCGGCCGGGCCGAGGGGGCCGTAGTCACCGGGGGGCGGATTGCGGAAATCCATGAGGCCCATGACCCAGGCATTGGTCAGGGCCATGCTGGCGGGGGCGGCGCAGGTAACGGCTCCGATGCCGGGCTGCATGATGGGGGTGCCCCAGGGTGTGGCGGCGCGGAGGGAGCCGGGAGTGGCGGCCACGAAGGCGGCGGCGGCGAGGGCACCGAGCCAGGCCAATGGGGGGCGGGGAATGGACACGGGAAGACGGCAGTGCCGGACGTGGAGAGCCTCCATAGGATGGGTTCAGTCCGTCCCTGATTTCGCAGGGTGAGTCAATGTTATAGAGATCAGAAGCCGGTAATCCAATTCGTCTCAGCGAATTGCGTAGCTCCTCGGAAGGCAGAGGGCGGAGGGCGGACGGTGTGACGGGGTCTTGCGTCGGGGTGGGGCGGTTTCTAAGACTGGCGCCGCGATGCTCGACATGAAGTTAGTGCGGGAGCGGCCGGACTGGGTGCGGGAACGGCTGCGGGCGCGTGGGGCTGGGGATGAGGCGAAGATCGACGCTTTGGTGGAGCTGGACGAGGCGCGGCGGTTGAAGGTGGGGGAGGTCGAGCGGTTGAAGGCGGAGCGGAACGCGGCTTCGAAGGCGATTGGGGCGCTGATGGGCCAGAAGAAGGTGGCGGAGGCGGAGGCGCGGAAGGCCGAGGTGCGGGGATTGGGGGAGCGGATCGCGGCACTGGACCGGGAGGTGGACGAATGCGAGGAGCGCCGGCGCGAGGTATTGCTGGCCCTGCCGAATCTGCCGGACGCGGGAGTGCCGGTGGGGCGGAGTGCGGAGGACAACCCGGTGATCCGGACGTGGGGGGAGCGACGTGCGTTTGAGTTCACGCCGCGGACGCATGTCGAGTTGTGTCAGCGGTTGCGGTTGGTGGATTTCGAGCGGGGCGCGAAGCTCTCGGGGAGCGGCTTTCTTTTGTATACGGGCTGGGGGGCGCGGCTGGAGCGGGCGTTGATCCAGTACATGCTGGACCTTCACATCCGTGAGCACGGGTACACCGAGGTGTCGCCGCCGTTTGTGGTGGGTCATGCGTGCATGGTGGGGGTGGGTCAGTTTCCGAAGTTTGCGGACCAGGCGTATGCGGTGCGGGAGGGACTGGATGACGGGACGTTGGGGAAGCTGTACCTGGTTCCGACCGCGGAGGCGCCGGTGGCGAACATCCATCGGGAGGAGATCCTGCCGGTTGAAGCGCTGCCGGTCCGGTACGTGGCGTACAGTCCGTGTTTTCGGGCGGAGGCGGGGGCGGCCGGGGTGGGGACGCGGGGGATGATCCGGGTGCACCAGTTCGACAAGGTGGAGATGATCCGGATTGTGCGGCCGGAGGAGGGGGAGGCGGCGTTGCAGGAGATGGTGGGGAACGCGGAGCGGATCCTGCAGAGCCTGGGGCTGCACTACCGGGTGATCCAGTTGTGCACGGGGGACATGGGGTTCGCGAGCGCCAGGACCTATGACATCGAGTTGTGGGCGCCGGGGCAGGGGGGATGGCTGGAGGTGTCGAGCTGTTCGAATTGCGAGGAGTTTCAGGCGCGCCGGATGAATCTGCGATTCAAGGACGAGGAGGGGCAGAACCGGTTCCCGCATATTCTCAACGGCAGCGGGACGGCCCTGGCGCGGCTGTTTGTGGCCTTGATCGAGACCCATCAGCAGGCGGACGGTGGGGTGATCGTTCCGGAGCCGCTGCGGGACTATTTGGGGACGGACCGGATTGAACCCTGAACGAACCCTGAACACGGGAACTGGAGCATGCGCATTCTACTGGCGACCAGCGAACTGCATCCCTACTCGAAGACCGGCGGGTTGTCGGACATGGTCTCGGCGCTGGCCAAGGCGCTGGCCCGGGCGGGGCATCGGGTCGGGGTGGTGACGCCGTTGTACCGGCCGATCTGGGCGCGTCACAGTCCGGAGCGGCTGGACTGGTGGATGGAACTGACGGTGGGGGACCGGACGGTGCGGCCGGAGGTCCGGGTACTCGAACCGGAGCCCAACCTGACCGTGTATTTCGTCCATGCGCTGGAGTATTTCGACCGGGACGGCGTGTATGGCGACACCCATGTGCCGTACGGGGACAATGACGCGCGGTACATCGGATTCAGCCAGGCGGTGGTGCATTTGGCGCGGCATCTGCCGTGGCGGCCGGAGGTGGTGCATGTGCATGACTGGCCGACGGGGCTGGTGCCGTTGCTGATCCGGGACGCGGTGGAACGGGGGGGGTGGGCGGAGGCGCCGCGGACGGTGCTGACCATTCACAACCTGGCGTACCAGGGGATGTTCGGGCGTGCGGCGTATGGGCTGACGGGGTTGCCGTGGTCGCATTTCCATCCGGGCGGCGCGGAGTTTCATGGCGGGTTCAACCTGTTGAAGACCGGGCTTATTTATGCCGATGCGCTGACCACGGTGAGTCCGCGGTACGCGCGGGAGATCACCACGCCGGAGTTTGGGGACGGGTTGGACGGGGTGATCCGGTCGCGGCAGGGGGTGCTGCGGGGGATTCTGAACGGGGTGGATTACGACGAGTGGAAGACCGAGGGGAACCCGTATCTGCCGTTTGCGTACACGGCGGAGGAAATGCGGGGGAAGGCGCTGATCAAGGCGGCCCTGCAGACGGAGATGGGATTGCCGCCGCGGGCGTCGGTGCCGTTGCTGGGGACGGTGGGGAGGCTGGCGGAGCAGAAGGGCGTGGACCTGACCCTGGGGGCGCTGGAGGAGATGCTGGCGGGGCCGATCCAGTTTGTCTCGCTGGGGAGCGGGCAGGCGGAATACCAGAGCGCGTTGACGGCGCTGATGCGGCGGTATCCGGACAAGGTGGGGAGCCGGGTCAGCTTCGATGTGGCGCTGTCGCACCGGATCGAGGCCGGGTGCGATTTCTTCCTGATGCCGTCGCGGTTCGAGCCGTGCGGGCTCAACCAGATGTACAGCCTGCGGTACGGGACGGTGCCGATCGTGCGGCGGACGGGGGGATTGGACGACTCGGTGACGGATCTGCGGGACGACCCGGGGCGGGCCAACGGGATCAAGTTCGAGTCGTATTCGAGCCGGGCGCTGGTGAAGGCCATCCGGAAGGGGCTGGCGTTGTACGCGCAGCCGGACTGGCTTGGATTCTACCGGCGGAACGGGATGGCGGCCGACTTTTCGTGGGACCGGACGCGGGCGGCGTACGAGGAGGTTTATCGTGGCGGGGCGTGACCCCGCGTGGGGCGCCTGATAGCCTGAGCGGCGTGCCGAGCCCACTGGACCCCATCGACGCCGCCCTGACCGATCTTCGCCGGGGGCGGATGGTCATCGTGGTGGACGATGCCGATCGCGAGAATGAGGGGGATCTGGTGATGGCGGCGGAGCGGGTGACGCCGGCGGCCATCAACTTCATGGCCAAGCACGGGCGCGGGCTGATCTGCGTACCGGCGACATCGGAGAGGCTGCGGCAGTTGGGGATTGACCGGATGGTGGTGCAGAACCGGGAGAGTTTCCGGACGGACTTCCAGGTTTCGGTGGATGCGGCGACGGGGATCACCACGGGGATCAGCGCGGCCGACCGGGCGCGGACGATTCAGGTGATGGCGGATCCGACGGCGGTGCCCGGGGACCTGGTGCAGCCGGGTCATGTGTTTCCGCTGCGGGCCAAGGCGGGCGGGGTGTTGCAGCGGGCGGGGCACACGGAGGCGGCGGTGGATCTGGCGCGGTTGGCGGGGTACCGGCCGATGGGGGTGATCTGCGAGATCATGGACGACGACGGGACCATGATGCGGCTGGCGAAGCTGCGGCGGTTCGCGGTGCGGCACCGGTTGAAGATCTGTTCGATCGAGGCGCTGATCGAGCATCGACGCCGGCAGGAGCGGTTGATCGAGCGGGTGGAGGCGGTGCGGATGCCGACGGAGTTCGGGGAGTTCCAACTGGTGTTGTACCGGGCGTTGACCGACGACCAGCATCATGTCGCGCTGGTGCATGGGAACGTGGCGGACGGGAAGCCGGTCCTGGTGCGGGTGCACAGCGAGTGCCTGACCGGGGATGTCTTCGGGTCGTTGCGATGCGACTGCGGGCCGCAGTTGCAGCAGGCCTTGCGGCAGATTGCGGAGGCGGGACGCGGGGTGCTGGTTTACATGCGGCAGGAGGGGCGTGGGATCGGACTGGCGCCGAAGATCCAGGCTTACAAGCTGCAGGAACAGGGGCGCGACACGGTGCAGGCCAACCTCGACCTCGGCTACCCGATGGATCTGCGGGAATACGGGATCGGGGCCCAGATCCTGGTGGATCTCGGGCTGCGGAAGATCCGGTTGCTGACCAACAATCCGCGCAAGGTGGTCGGGTTGGAGGGGTACGGACTGGAGATCGTGGATCAGATCCCGATCCAGATCCGGCCGAATCCGCACAACCGGCGGTATCTGAAGACCAAGCGGGACAAACTCGGCCACTTGCTTTGAGGGGGGCGGACCCGGCAGGGTCGGGGGGCATGCTCAAACGGGTCAAACTGGCCGCTCCCGTGGCGTCCCGGGCGCGGGTGGCGATTGTGGCGTCCGAGTACAATCGCAAACACGTCGATGGACTGCTGGACGCGGCGGTGCATGGACTTCGGACGACGGGAGCGGAGGTTGAGGTGTTCCGGGTGCCCGGGGCGTTCGAGATCCCTGTGGCCGCCGAATCCCTGCTGCACGAGGCCCGCGGGCGCTGGTCGGCGTTGATCTGCCTGGGGGTGATCATTCGCGGGGAGACGGCGCATGCGGATCTGGTGGGAACCACGGTCACCGGGGCCCTGATGGGGATCGCCGTCCGGCACCGGGTGCCGGTGATCCACGAGGTGCTGCTGGTGGCGAACCAATCGCAGGCGGATGCGCGCTGCCTGGATGCACGGTACAACCGGGGGGTGGAGGCGGCGCGGTCGGCCCTGGCCATGGCGCGGCTGATGCCTCGATTGCGGGGGGGTAGGAAAGGGGGGGGCGGGCAACGGGCGAGGCCGGTTTGAGGGATTGCGGTGTGGGCCCGCAACGGGGGCAATTCTGGCGAGAAGCGGGGCTTCTACCTTGGGCGGCGCGACACAAATCGCTTGCCCGGGTTGGGGCGGGGTTGTTAGGTCGCCGCTCAGGTCTTAACACCTATTTACGCATCACGATGAGATTGATTGGAACAGTCGCCGGAGTGGCGCTGCTGGCGGGCGTCGGGTCCGCCTCAGGCGCCGACATTGTTGGAAAGATCACGCTGTCGGGCACGCCGCCGCCGGAGCGGGTCATGCCGTTGGACCCCTCGTGCGGGAAGCTGTGGCCGAACGAAAAGCCGAAGACCCGGTTTTATCTGGTGGGGGCGGACAACGGGCTGGCGGATGTCTTCGTCTATCTGCGGAGCGACGACTTGGCGGTTGATCCTCCGAGCAAGCCGGTGCTTCTGGATCAGAAGGGCTGCGAGTATCTGCCGTATGTGGTGGGACTTCAGACCGGCCAGAAGCTCATGGTGCGCAATTCGGATCCGGTGTTGCACAACGTGCATGCCACGCCGCGCATCAACCGCGGGTTCAACCTTGCCCAGATGGCCGGGGGCAAGGACATCGAGCGGGTGTTCCCGCAGGCGGAGGTTTTCGTGCGGTTCAAGTGCGACGTGCATCCGTGGATGTTCGCCTACGTCGGGGTGCTCCCGCATCCGTATTACGCGGTGACGGACAAGGACGGGAACTTCAAGATCGAGGGCGTTCCGCCCGGCACGTACACGCTGGCGGCATTCCATCGCCGGACGCATGTCACGGACGACAAGGCTGCGACCCAGGAGATCACGGTGGGCGACGCCACGGTAACGGCGAACTTTACTGTGGAGGTCCTGACCCAGTAGGATGACGTCGCCGGCCGGGCTTCGCGGGACTCGCGAGGGGCTTGGTCGGGCGAAGCTGGATGAGGCCGCCGGGGGTAGTTCCTCGGCGGTTCCTTTTGCAGAGATGGCCCCCGAATCCACAACACGACCCTGGCTGAGCCATTACGCCGCACTGACTGCGCTGGCCACGGTGGGGTTGATTGCGCTGGGCGGGCTGGTGACCTCGCACGGGGTGGGGATGGCGGTGCCCGACTGGCCGACGACCTACGGGTACAACATGTTCCTGTTTCCCGTGTCCCAGTGGGTGGGCGGCATCTTCTACGAGCACACGCACCGGCTTTATGCCTCCGTGGTGGGCCTGATGACCGTGATCCTGGCCGTCGGGTTACAGTTGGGGTCGAAGGACCGGCGGTTGATCCGGCTGGGCTGGATGGCGCTGGCGC
This sequence comes from Verrucomicrobiia bacterium, assembly GCA_019634625.1. Taxonomy (NCBI): domain Bacteria; kingdom Pseudomonadati; phylum Verrucomicrobiota; class Verrucomicrobiia; species Verrucomicrobiia bacterium. The sequence continues at coordinate 75,093 of JAHCBA010000015.1, read as the reverse complement.
TGGTGGTGGTGCAGGGGGTGCTGGGCGGATTGCGGGTGAACCTGATGAAGGACCAGATCGGCGTGGTGCATGCGGCATTGGCGCAGTTGTTCCTGGCCCTGCTGGTCATCATTGCCGTGCTGGCGTCACCGGCGTGGCGGCGCTGGAAGGTTTCCGCACCGGCCGTGGCGCCGGGCGTTCGCACCTGGGTGGGGCTGGCCACGGGCTTGATTCTGGTCCAGCTCCTGGTGGGGGCGGGCATGCGGCACCAGCATGCGGGCCTGGCGGTGCCGGATTTTCCGCTGGCGTACGGACGGGTGTGGCCCCCCATGGATGAGGGGTTCCTGCAGCGGGTGAACGCCGGGCGCATGGACACGCGGGATTTCCACCCGATCACTCCGTTTCACGTGCAGCTTCACATGGCGCACCGGGTGCTGGCGTTGGGAGTGACCGCCGCGGTGCTGGTGGCGGCCTTGAGACTTCGGCGTGCCTTCGGGGTCCGGTCCGGGATGGGGCGGGTCGGGACGGTCTGGGTGGGATTGGTCGGGGTGCAGATTCTTCTGGGGGCCATCACCGTCTGGTCGAACAAGGCGGCGGACATGGCGACGGCCCACGTGGTGGTGGGGGCCCTATGCCTGGTGGCCGGTGTGGCGGCGGGGGTTTTCGTGGTCGGCGCCGCCCGGGTGCCGCGGGCTGCGGAGGCGCCCGGGGAATTGTCCGGAGCGACAGCTCCGTGGGTGGGGGTGAAGTCGTAGATGGATCCGGAAGCGACCATGAAGGCCTCGATCTCGGCGGAGCGGGAGTCGGCGACGCCGATGCGCGGGGTGATTTCCATGCTGGCGGAGCTGACCAAGGCGCGACTGACAGCCCTGGTCCTGATTACCACGCTGACGGGCTTTTTCGTGGCTGGAACGGGAATGGCCGACTGGCTGACGGGCCTGCATGTGCTTTTGGGGACGGGCCTGGTGGCGGCGGGGGCGGCGGCATTGAACGAGTGGTGGGAACGGGATCTGGACCGGTTGATGGAGCGCACCTCGCATCGACCGCTGCCGTCGGGGGAGATCGAGCCGTGGTTCGCGCTGGCCTTCGGTCTGAGCACCGGGCTGGCTGGGGTGGTGTACCTGGCGGCCCTGGTGAACGGACTCACCGCGGTGCTGGGGGCGCTGGCGATGGTCAGTTACGTGCTGGTGTACACGCCACTCAAACGGGTCACGGCATGGAACACGGTGATCGGAGCGGTGCCCGGGGCGCTGCCGCCGCTGATGGGGTGGACAGCGGCGCGGGGTGAGATGGGGCTCGGGGGGCTGGCGCTGTTCGGCATTCTTTTTCTCTGGCAGATCCCGCACTTCATGGCCATCGCGTGGCTGTACCGGGACGAGTACGCACGGGCGGGATACCGGATGCTTCCGGTGGTGGATCCCGGCGGGCGGGCGACCGGATGGGCGACACTGGGGACCACGCTGCTGCTGCTGGCGGTCAGTCTGGTGCCGGTGGGGGTGGGGATTGCGGGGCCGCTCTACGGGGCGGGGGCGACGATCCTGGGGATTGGATTCCTGGCCATGGCGGCGCGATTTACGCATCGATTGGAGCGGCATCAGGCAAGGCTGGTGTTTTTCGCGTCGATCCTTTATCTGCCTCTGCTTCTTGGATTACTGATGCTGGACAACGCCTCCCGAATCCTGGGCTAACCCGAACACGGACGAACGCCATCCCATGAGTCAGCAAGTCACGGCCACGCCTTCTGCCACGCACGGGCACACGTCCCACGCCGGGGACGATCATCCTCACGGCGGATTTTGGAGCACCTACATCTTCTCGACCGACCACAAGGTGATCGGGATCCAGTACGGCGTGTCGTCCCTGGTTTTCCTGTTCTTTGGTTTCCTGCTGATGCTGGCGATGCGGTGGCAGATCGCCTATCCGGACCAGCCGCTGCCCGTTTTTGGGGGGATGCTGGAGGCGATGCTGGGCCCGGTGGCGTCGGGCGGGGTGATCGGGGCGGACCTGTACAATGCCTTCGGGGCGATGCACGGGACGATCATGGTGTTTCTCGGGGTGGTGCCGCTGGGGTTTGCGGCCTTCGGGAACTACCTGGTGCCGCTTCAGATCGGGGCGCCGGACATGGCGTTTCCGCGGATCAACATGGCGAGCTTCTGGTCGTTCCTGATCGGAGGCGTGATCATGATGGTGAGTTTCTTCATCCCGGGCGGGGCGGCGCAGGCGGGATGGACCTCGTATTCACCGCTGGCGACGTCGATTCCGACGGACGGACAGACGTACTGGCTGATCGGCATGGTGTTTCTGATCACCTCCTCGCTGCTGGGGTCGGTGAATTTCATTGCCACGGTGATTCAACTGCGGGCGCCGGGGATGACGTGGATGCGGCTGCCGTTTTTCACGTGGGCGCAGTTTGTGACGGCATTCATTCTGCTGCTGGCGTTTCCGCCCCTGGAGGCGGCGGCGGTGATGCAGCTCATGGACAAGGTGTTCGACACCAGTTTCTACCTGCCGACCGGGCTGATGGTGGGGGGCAACCTGGCGGACATCAGCGGGGGAGGGAGTCCGTTGTTATGGCAGCATCTCTTCTGGTTCCTGGCGCATCCGGAGGTGTACGTACTGATTCTGCCTGCCATGGGGATTGTGGCCGAGATTCTGGCCAACAACTCCCGCAAGCCGCTGTTCGGGTACCGCTCGCTGGTGTACTCGGTTCTGGCGGTGGGTTTCCTCTCGTTCATCGTGTGGGCGCACCACATGTATCTGACCGGGATGGGGACGAAGATCTCGACCTTCTTTCAGACCACCACGATGATCATCTCGATTCCATCGGTGATCATCCTGACGTGTCTGTTTCTGTCCCTGTGGGGTGCGTCGATCCGGTTCAACACGGCGATGCTCTTCACGCTGGCGTTTCTTCCGATGTTCGGCATCGGGGGGCTCACCGGTCTCCCGCTGGGATTCAGTTTCACGGACGTGCATCTGCATGACAGCTACTATGTCATTGCGCACTTCCACTATGTGGTGGCCCCGGGGACGATCTTCGCGTTGTTTGCGGGGATCTACTACTGGTTCCCGAAGGCGACGGGGCGGAAGATGAACGAGTTGCTGGGCAGGATCCACTTCGCGGCGTCGTTTGTGTTCATGAACCTGATTTTCCTGCCGATGTTCGCGCAGGGGTTTGCGGGGATGTCGCGGCGGATGTCGGATGGTGGAGCTGCCTACATGGTGTCCGATGTGACGGCGGACGTCGTGGGGCGGCTTTCGGAGACGATCATCCAGGCGAACATCGGGATTTCGACGGCGGCGTTGTTGCTGGCGGTGGCGCAACTGCCGTTCATCTGGAATTTCTTCCACAGCATTGTGAGGGGCGAGAAGGTGACCTCGGACAATCCGTGGGATGCGACGACGCTGGAATGGCAGACGCCGACGCCTCCGCCGCATGGCAACTTTGCGGGGGTGATGAAAGTGTACCGGGGGCCGTACGAGTACAGTGTTCCCGGGGCGCCGCGGGATTACACCCCTCAGAACGAGATTCCCGTGAAGGGCTGATACCGACTGACGCGACCGAAGCGACCGAAGCGACCGACGAAACCGACTTCTCCGCACATGGACATTCCCTACACGGTACTACCGAGACGCGACACGGGGCTGTACAACGCCAAGCTGGGCATCTGGCTGTTTCTGGCGTCGGAAGTGATGCTGTTTGGCGCGTTGTTTTCGGCGTATGTGCTGCTGCGGGTGGGGGCGGATCCCGGCACCTGGCCGCAGGAGATACTGAACATCCCGGTGGGCACGGTGAACACGCTGGTGCTGATCTGTTCAAGCGTGACCGTGGTGCTGGGCTGGGCGGCCTTGAAGGCGAACAATTTCGCGAGTTACCGGAAGTACCAGGCGATCACCCTCGCCTGCGCGGCGATCTTTGTGGGGATCAAGAGTTATGAGTACCACGACAAGTTCACGCACTATGAGGTGGTGATGCGGGACGGCCGGGTGTACGACGGTCATCTGGTGGCCTTTCAGGGGGAGGGCCAGGTGGTGGACGGGGTGCGGCAGCGGGCCGAGTACATTGTGCTGAAGGGGGTGGAATTGCCTGCGGAGATGGCGGCGGCGGGGAAGGCGAAGGGACCGTTGATCAAGCGGTTGGAGAAGGAGCGTGGCGGTCGGATTGATCACCACCAGGAATTTCGGGTGCCGCTGGCCGAATCCCGGCGGTTGCAGTCCTACGGGCCGTGGCACAACACCTATCTGGCGATTTATTTCACCCTCACGGGCCTGCATGCGCTGCACGTCATTGGCGGGGCGCTGGTCATCGGATGGATCTGGGGTCCGGGGGCGGGGATGTGGAAGACGGATCCGGAGCGCTACACGAACCGTGTGGAGACGACGGGACTCTTCTGGCACTTTGTCGATCTCGTCTGGATCTTTCTCTTCCCGATTCTCTATCTCCTTTAAGCATGAGCACGAACAAGGCGCATCACGGGCACGGGAACATCCGGTTGTATCTCTGGGTGTTTTTCGGGCTGATCATCGGCACCATCATCACGGTGCTGGCATGGACGGTGCATTTTACAACGCTCTTCCTGACGGTGCTGGTGGCGCTGGTGATTGCGGCGGCGAAGGCGTCGCTGGTGGCGGGGTGGTTCATGCATCTGGCCAGCGAGCAGCGGATGATCTACGCGATTCTGGGGATCACCGCGTTTTTCTTTCTTGGAATGATGTTCCTCACCATCTGGGCCATGAATGACATTCCGCGCCCGATCTTCCCCTGAACCGCCGTGTCCCTCAAAACCTTCCATGTCGTCTTCATCGGGTCGGCGTTCCTGCTCTGCCTGTTCCTTGGCGGATGGAGTTTGAACGAGTTTTTCTCCCAGTCACGCCGGGCGGGCGATCTGCTGCTTGGGCTGCTGTCGCTGGCCGGGGCCGTGGGCCTGGTGGTCTATGGCCGGTATTTCCTCAAGAAACTGAAGAACATCGACTACTTCTGACAATGCGAATGAGACGTTCGTGGACAACGACGGCGGTGGTGGTGGTTTGGGTGGCGATGGGGGGACTGCCGATGGCGGCCGAGGCGTGCTCGGTGTGTTTTGGACAGACTGATTCACCGCTGGGCAAGGGATTGCACTGGGGCGTGTTTGCGCTGCTGATGTGCATCATGGGGACGCTGGTGGCCTTCGGCACATTTGCCGTGTACCTGGTGCGCCGGGCGGCGGCGGTGGAGGCGGAGATGGCGTTGGAGAGCGGGGCTGCCACGGGGGTTCAGCGGCGTTCGGGGGGTGAATCGGGGGTTGAATCGAGAGTTGAATCCGGAGACCTGTCATGATGGAGAAACTGTTGGACCTGCCGGTCGTGGTGTCACAACACGGTCCGGACATGGATCGGATGATGGTGCTGGTGCACTGGCTGATGGGGCTGCTGGCGGTGGGGTGGACCCTGTTCTTTTTCTATGTGCTGTGGCGTTTCCGGGCGACCCGGAACCGGCGGGCCGATCATGCGGGGGTGAAGGGGCATGCTTCGACGTGGCTGGAGGTGGGGGTGGTTTCGTTCGAGGCGGTGCTGCTGGTGGGTTTTGCGATCCCGCTGTGGGGCAAGGCGGTGGATGACTTTCCGCCGGCGGAGGAATCGACGGTTGTCCGGGTGGTGGCGGAGCAGTTCGGGTGGTGGTTCATCTATCCGGGTCCGGACGGCAAGTTCGGGCGCCAGGATCTGACCCTGGTGAGCAACGCGAACCCGTTCGGATTCGACCCGGAGGATCAGGCGACGCGGGACAACATTCAGGTGCTGAATGAGATGCGGGTGCCGGTGAACAAGCCGGTGATCCTGAACTGCTCGTCAAAGGACGTGATTCACACCTTCAAGGTGTTGCCGATGCGGGTGAACCAGCAGTGCATACCGGGTCTGAATATTCCGATCCACTTCGTGCCTGTGAAGGAGGGCCGGTACCAGGTGATCTGCGCGCAGTTGTGCGGCAACGGCCATGCCAAGATGGCGCAGGGGGTGCTGACGGTGCTGCCGGAGGACGAGTATGACGCCTGGATCGATTCTCAGGTGGCCGGGGACGGCGTGGCCACGAGCTTCGAATAGGAGCTTCGGATAGCGCGGCGTCCTCGATGGCGCGGGACCTTTTCATGGAACGACATTTTCGATGGCTGTTGCTTTCCGGGGCGGTGCTGCTGGTGGCGATGGCGGTGCTGCGGATGACGATGCCGCGCGGGCCGGTGGAGACGGCAGCACCGATGCCGGTGCTGCATGAGGTCGGGGCGTTTTCGGTGACCAATGCGGCGGGGGTTCCGTTCGGGCTGGAGGATCTGGGCGGACGGCCCTGGGCGGTGAACCTGATCTTCACCCGGTGTCCGGGGCCCTGTGCGCAACTGACGGGCGTCATGCGCTCGGTGCAGGAGCGGTTGCCGGCGGGTTCCCGGGCGGGGTTGATGACCTTGACGTCGGATCCGGAGTACGACACGCCGGCGGTATTGAGGGCGTACGGTTCCAAGTTTGGGGCGGACGGGAGCCGCTGGCATTTTGTGACCGGAACGCGGGCGGAGATCCGGAGGCTGGCGATCGAGCGGTTGCTGCTGGTGTTGCAGGACATTCCCGAGGAGGAACGGCAATCGCCGGACGACCTGTTTCTGCACAGCACGGCCATCGTGCTGCTGGACGGGCAGGGGCGGTGGCGCGGCACGATGGAAGGTTTGGAGCCGGGGGCGGCGGAGCGGGTGGTGGAGGCGCTGCGGATGCTGGAGTCGGAGGGGCGCCGATGACGGTTGCGGATCTGCCGGCGTTGAATGCGGGGTTGAACGGGGTGGCGACGGTGCTGTTGGTGCTGGGATTCGTGTTCATCCGGCAGGGACGGAAGGAGGCGCATCGACGCTGCATGCTGGCGGCGTTTTCGACCTCGGTGATTTTCCTGGTGTCGTACGTGGCGCACAAGATCCTGGTGCAGGGGGTGCATACGCGGCTGGGGGCGGACGGGTGGGTGCGGGCGGTGTACTACCCGATGCTGATCTCGCACATCGTGCTGGCGGCGGCGATCGTGCCGATGGCGCTGATCACGATCACGCGGGCGCTGCGCGAGCGGTTCGATGCGCACCGGCGGATTGCGCGGTGGACGTGGCCGGTGTGGATGTATGTCTCGGTGACCGGGGTGCTGATTTATTTCATGCTCTACCACTGGTTTCCGGCAGGTTGACGCTTCCCACGCGGGACGGGTTCCCGGCACAGTCCGGGGACATTCTTGACCCATGATGGCCCACGGCTTTTTCGGAGTTCGGACCGCTGCAGGCGGTGTATTGGGAATCCTGATGATGATCGGGGCAGGCTGGCGCATGGCGGCGTCGGGATCCACGCAGCGGGCACCGACGGAAGATGCGCCTTTGACGGCTCTGGATCGTTACGTGCATGCGCCGGACCCGGCCTATGCCTGGCGGGTGGCGGGATCGGCACGGGGGGAGGGAGGGACGGCGACCTTCATCGACTTCACGTCGCAGACGTGGCTGACGACGAACGAAGTGAACCGGCCGGAGTGGCGTCACTGGCTGGTGGTGGCCCGTCCGGACGTGATGGAGCACGGGACGGCGCTGCTGTTCATCGGCGGGGGGAACAACAACGACACGCGTCCGCCGCGACTGAACAACGATCTGATCCGGATTGCGCGGGAGACCCGATCGATGGTGGCGGAATTGCGGATGGTGCCGAACCAGCCGCTGGTGTTTGGGGGGGACGGGGTGGAGCGGGTGGAGGACGATCTGATCGGGTACACGTGGGACAAGTTTCTGCGGACGGGGGACGAGCGGTGGCCGGCGCGGTTGCCGATGACCAAGGCGGCGGTGCGGGCGATGGACACGCTGACCGCCTTCAGCGGGACCGAGGAGGGTGGGGGAAGGGCGGTGGACCGATTCGTGGTGGCCGGCGGGTCGAAGCGGGGATGGACGACGTGGGCGACGGCCATCGTGGACCGCAGGGTGGTGTCGATTTGTCCGATCGTGATCGATGTGCTGAACATGGAGGATTCCATGCTGCATCACTTTCGGGCGTACGGATTCTGGGCCCCGGCGGTGGGGGACTATGTGCATCACGGGATCATGGACTGGATGCGGACGCCGGAGATGGCGGCGTTGGTGAAGATCGAGGATCCGTTTTCGTACCGGGGCCGGCTGGGAGGGTTGCCGAAGCTCATCCTGAACGCGTGCGGCGATCAGTTTTTTCTGCCGGACTCGTCGCAGTTCTACCTGTCGGAACTGCCCGGGCCGAAGTTCCTGCGTTATGTGCCGAATGCAGATCATTCCCTTCGGGGCACGGACGCCTACGAAACGCTGCTGGCGTGGCATTATCTGGCGTTGCGCGAGAAGGCGGCCCCAAGGTTCGAGTGGTCGCATGGGACGCCGGGGAACCTCCGCGTGCGACCGACCGACCGGCCGGTGGCGGCGACGCTCTGGCAGGCGAGCAATCCGGAGGCGCGGGATTTCCGGGTGGAGACGATCGGGGCGGTATGGAAGGGAACGGGGCTGACGGCCGATGACGAGGGCGCCTACACGGCCCGGGTGGGGACACCGGAGCGAGGCTGGACGGCGTATATGGTTGAGCTGACCTACGACGTCGGGGCGCCGACACCGCTCAAGCTGACGACGGATGTGCGGGTGATTCCCGACACGCTGCCGCATCCGGAACCCCGCCCGGAGCGGGCGGGCCGGTAGGTGCGGGGAGGCAGGTGGCGAGTTGCGAGAGGCGGCGAATCGACAGGCGACGGAGCATGCGCACATGAACACGATTCTGGTGGGAGCCCAATGGGGCGACGAGGGCAAGGGGAAGATCATCGACGTGCTGACCGGGCAGGCGGACCTGGTGGTCCGCACGCAGGGCGGCAACAACGCGGGGCACACCGTCTATGTGGGCGAACAGAAGTTTGTGCTGCATCTCATCCCGTCAGGAATCCTGCGACCGGACAAGGTCTGCGTGATCGGGAACGGGGTGGTGATCGATCCGGTGAACCTCGTGGGGGAGATCGACGGGCTGGAGAAGCTGGGCGTGGCGGTGACTCCCGGGAATCTCAAGATCGCGGAGACGGCGCACGTGGTGTTTCCGTGGCATCGGGAACTGGATGCCCGGCGTGAGGTGCGGAAGGGGTCAGGGCGGCTGGGGACCACCAAGCGCGGGATTGGGCCGACGTATGGAGACAAGGCGGCGAGGGTGGGGTTGAGGGTGGTGGACCTGTTGCATCCGACCCGTTTTCCGGAGCGGCTGCGGGAGCGCCTGGACGAGAACAGCGAGGTGCTGGCGGCACTGGGGGCACCGCCGATCGACTACGCCACGGTGTTGCGGGAGTATCAGACTGCGGCAGAGCGGCTGCGACCGTTTGTCGAGAACACGGTGCTGTACCTGCACCAGGCGACCCGGCGGGCGGCAAACATCCTGTTCGAGGGGGCGCAGGGCACCTTTTTGGATCTGGATCACGGAACGTACCCTTATGTGACTTCATCGAACACCACCGCCGGCGGGGCGTGCACCGGTTCGGGGGTGCCACCCAACCGGATGGACCGGGTGGTCGGGGTGATGAAAGCCTATACGACCCGGGTGGGGGAGGGACCCCTGCCGAGCGAGGACGCTGGGGTGACGGCGATGCTGCACGGGCTGGGGCGCGAATTCGGGGCGACGACAGGTCGCCCGCGGCGGTGCGGATGGTTCGACTCGGTCATCACCCGACATGCCGCCATGGTCAACGGGATCGACGAGCTGGCGGTCACCAATGTGGACGGGCTCGACACACTGGAGACGGTGCGGGTGGTGACGGGGTACCGGCTCGAGGACCGGGTGATCCATCATGTGCCGGCGGATGTGAACCTGCTGGCGCAGTGCGAGCCGGTGTTCGAGGAATTTCCCGGGTGGGGGACAGCGACCACGGAGGCGCGGTGCTGGGAGGATCTGCCGGTGAACTGCCGGCATTACCTGCTGAGCATTGCCCAGATGACCGGGGCGCGACTGACGGTGGTGAGTGTGGGGCCGGGACGGGAGCAGACCATTCTGCTTTAGGCGGCGGGCGGAGCCGTCCCGTTGTTCCGGGCACCCTTCATGAGCGCCAACACCGTCCACCTGAGCGCCGAGGCACGCGGGAATGTGCCGCAGCATGTGGCGATCATCATGGACGGGAACGGGCGGTGGGCGAAGGGGCGGGGATTGCCGAGGGTGGAGGGGCACCGGCAGGGGGCGGAGTCGGTGCGGGCGGTGTTGCGGGCGGCGGGGGAGATCGGGGTGCGGTACCTGACCCTGTACGCGTTTTCGATGGAGAACTGGAACCGTCCGCGCGACGAGGTGAACACGCTGATGAAGTATCTCGCACGGTTCCTGAAGAACGAGATTGGCGAGTTGCAGCGCAACAACGTGCGTCTCGAGGCGATCGGGCAGATCTGGCGCCTGCCGGAGTTCGTGCAGGAGCAGTTGACGAAGACGCGGGCGGCGCTGTCGCGGAACACGGGGTTGACCCTGGTGCTCTGTCTGAGTTACGGGGGCCGGACGGAGATTGTGGATGCGGTGCGGGAGATTTCGGCGAAGGTCAGGGAGGGCGGGATCGATCCGGCCGAGATCACGGAGCGGACGGTGTCCGAACATCTCTACACGCGGAACTGGCCGGATCCGGATCTGCTGATCCGGACCAGCGGGGAACTGCGGGTCAGCAACTTCCTGCTCTGGCAGATTTCATATGCCGAGTTTGTGGTGACCGAGACCCTGTGGCCGGAGTTCCGGCGGACGCAGTTTTTCGCGGCGCTCGAGGAGTACACCCGGCGTCACCGCCGCTTCGGCGGGCTTTGAGGGGCGGGCGGTTTTGGCGTTCAGGTGCCCACGATGCCGCCGTCTTTGCGGGTGATGACGATGACGGCGGAGCGGGGACGGCGGTGGGTTCCGTTGGGGAGGGGATCGCCGGCGCTATTGGTAGCGAACTGGCTGCCGGGCCAGGCGCTGAACTCGTCCGGATCGGAGGCCTTGGAGAGATCGCCGGGATGCTGGATGCCGACGAACAGGGAACGTCCGTCCGGGGTGCAGGTCATGCCGGTGACTTCGCATTGCGGGGGGCCGGTGAGGAAGCGACGGACTTCGCAGGTATTGGGGTCGGCGCAGCACATGACGTTGGTGCCGAGGTTGACCCAGTGGCCCTGGGCGGTGCCCTGGTGATCGGTCTGGATCCAGAGGCGACCGAAGGGATCGAACCACAGGCCGTCGGGGGCGCCGAAATCGGCACTGCCCGGAGGGATGTCGCCGATGGTGCCGCGATAGACATCGGGGAGGGCCATGCCGGGTTGGGCGAGGGTGGGATCAAAGGCAGGCGAGGGACCGGTGGCGTCGAGGGTCAGGGTGGTGGCGCTGTCGCCACAGAGCACGAAGATCGAATCCGGTGGCGGTGACGTCGTTGCCGTCTTCGCGCCAGCGGAGGATGTGACCGAAGAGGTTGTGGGGTCTGGGATTGGCGGGGTCCACGGGGGGACGGGCGGAACCGGCCGGAGTGGAACCGTCGGGCTGATTGAAGGAACGGGCGGGGTCCTCGGCGATGGCGCCGCGCAGGTCGTTGTTGGTGAGGCTGCAATAGATCTCGAGGGGGCGCCGGGCGGAGTAGATGGGGACGGCGCCGGGGGTGAGGTCGGGATCGAAGTAGGTGCGGAGGGCGGTCCATTCGGGCCGGTCCATCATGGTGGCGCCCACGGCGTCCCCGGCCTGACGGGTGTGGATGAGGATGCGGGCGAGGACATCGCGATCCTCGCCGGACGGGGAGCGGAAGAGGTCGAGTTCGCGGAGTTTGCGTTTGCGGCCGGGATCCTTCGGGTCATCGAGCACCGAATCGGTATCGGGCAGGAGGGGGATCCAGGCGCCGCGGAAGCTTCCGGGGCGGTGGCCGGGCTGAGGGGTGAAGGAGGCGACGTAGAGGGTGCCGTCGTCGAGGAGATCGGCGTTGGCGGCACGGTTGGCGGGGTTGAAGGGGCGGTGGCAGACGAACTTGTAGAGGTACTCGTTGCGTTCGTCGTCGCCCATGTAGAAGGCGAGGCGAGGGTGGGATCCGGAGGGATCGGGAGTGAGGGCGGGTTGGGCGCTTTCGTGTTTGAACCGGCCGAGGGCGGTGCGTTTGACCGGGGGTTTGGAGGGATCGAGGGGATCGATTTCCACGACCCAGCCGAAGAGGTGGGGTTCGAGGGGGTTGGATCCGAGGTCGAATCGGGGATCCACCTCGTGCCAGCGGTAGCCCGAGCCGTTGCGGTTGAGACCGTAGCGCCGGTGATGGGGAGGGATGTCCGCGGGGTCCGGCGGAGGAGTGTCGGTTGCACCGGGTTCTGCGGCCCGGACGCCGAAGTAGCTGTTCCAGTTTTCCTCGCAGGTGAGGAAGGTGCCCCATGGGGTGTGTCCGTGGGCGCAGTTGTTGAGGGTGCCCAGGGCGGAGCGGCCGTCGTGGAACCCGTGGGCGATGGAAGCCTCGGGGGTGATTTCGAAGCGTCGGGATTGGAGGAGGGCATGTCCGGCCGCCGGACCTGAGATCCGGGCCGGGGTGTTGCCGGTGATGCGGCGGGCCAGGGGGGATTCGCGCAGGACCGCCCAGCGTCCGTCGGCGCGGCGGATTTCAAGCACCGAGACGCCGTGGGCCGCCTGGGATTTGCGGGCCTTGGCCACGGTCATGGGCGCGGGGTCACGGTTGCCTTCGGGTCCATGGAGGATTTCCTCCTGGGTGTATTCGTGGTTCACACAGAGGAGGCCGTGTTCACTCGATGGGCCCGGGTTGCCGGATGACGGGTCGGGGAAAGGGAAGAAGTGCATGCCGTCGTTGTGCATGCCGAACTGGGCGGCCTGGGCGGCGGCATCCTGGGTGGCTTCCTCGATCCAGGGTGGTGCGTTGGGAAGGATCGGGTCACCCCAGGCGGCGAGGATCTCGGCCTGGTAGCCCGGGGGCACGGCGACGGCATCGTCGAGAGGCACGAGGTTGGGGGGGATGCTCTCGAAGCCGATCCCGGCGAATCCGTTTCCGGGCGGGATGGGAGCGGCGTCCACGGAGGCGAGGATCCCCTTCATGGTGAGGCCGCCGAGCGAGGCCAGGACGGGGGCGCTGACGGTGGATTGGAGGAAGGTACGACGGCTGAGGGCGGTGTGCGCGAGCACATCGCGGATGGAAGGGTTGGCGGAGGGATTGAGGGACAGATCGTTGGGGGGATGGTGGGAACCTTTCATGGGGCCTTGGAAGCGACTGAATTTGCGTGCATATGCACGAAGTTTAGGGCGATTCGGGGGGGGAGGAGACGGGGCGGGTTATTCGGCGGGGGTTGCGGGGGGGCGGCGGTGTTCGGGGGGCAGGGATTCGAGGAGGGCGTTGGGGCGGCCGGGGCGTTTGCGCAGGGTGAAGGCGTCGTAGAGCCGGCCGGTGGCGGTGCGGGCCTGGTAGCGGAGTTCATCGCCGTCCACGGTGATCACCTGGAAGAGCTGGGTGTCCTCGGCGCGACGGACGGCCCAATCGGTGTGCTCCTGGGCATACATCTTGGGGCCGCTGACGGAGACGACATAGACGGTGCCGATTTCGGGGTCCCAGGCCTGGCGATAGCCTTCGGGGACATTCTCGGTGCCGACGACGGCGCGGCCTGCGACGTCGCCGGTGCGGGCGTAGGTATGGTCATGGCCGGTCAGGACGAGATCGACGCGGAACTCGTCGAAGACGGGTTTCCAGAGGGCGCGAAGGCGCGGGTTGTCGCGATTTCGGGCGGGGGAGAAGACGGGGTGATGGAAGGTGAGGAGGGTCCAGCGATTGGGGTTGCGGGCGAGGATTTCGCGAAGCCAGCCGACCTGGGATTCCTGGAGTTCGTTGGAGTTGAGGGAAACGATGCGGGTACCCTGGTAGTCGAGGTAGTACACGGTTTCCTCGAGGCCGGCGGGTCCGTTGCGGGGCAGGGTGAACTGGGGGCGCCAGTGGGGGGCGAGGACACGCCGGGGCGGGACGGCGGGGCGATCGTGGAGGGGGAACGCGGCGAGCGGGCGACCGAGGAGATCGGCGGGGGCGTAACCGGTGAGGGCGTCGAAGCCGGCATCGACGGCAACGAGGCGGTGATCGGCATCGAGTTGGGCGGAGGCGGTTCGACCGTCGGCGGCGGTGACGGCGAGGTGGAAGCCGTTGGTGACTCCGACCGTGTTGGTCATGGGGGTATGGTGGAGGGTGACCACCAGATTGGAACGGCCGAGGATATCCCAGACCCGGACGTTGGGGGCGGCGCCCTGGAGGGTGTAGTACTCGTGGTTGCCCGGGGTGGGGATGACGGGGACCATGGCATTGACCCAGGCGGGGGCACCGAACCACTCGCCCCATTCGGCGTCGCGGGTGGGGACATTGACGAGGTCGCCGGCATGGAGGGTGAAGGCGGCGCGGGGCGCTTCGCGGAAGGCTTCCCGGACGACGCGGGACCAGTGGGTGCGGATGTCGTTCTGGGCGTCGCCGAAGTAGATGAAGGAGAACGGGGCGGGTTCGGCGCGGGCGGTGCGGAAATGGAACCATTCGCTCCAATTGACCGAGTCCCCGACGCGATAGGCGTAGAGGGTGTCGGGTTGCAGGCCGTGGAAGTGAACGTGGTGGTAGTGGGCGGGGCCGAGGTCGGAGGTGAAGGGTTCGGTGACGGCGGACCGTTCGAGTTCGGACTTCTGAGGGCCGTCGGCGGCGAGGGCGAGTTGGGCCACGGCACGGCCCACGGAGGGATCGGTACGCCAGGTGACGGCCTGGGTCGTGGCAGGATCGCCCGCCCAGGTGAGTACGATACGGTCGGGCATGGGGCTGGGGCGGTGGAGATCCGCCTCCGGCACGGGGCGCGGGCGATGGTGGGTGTCGTCATGGGCCCGCACGGACAGTGCGAGGCCTACGAGGAGGAGAAACCGGAGCGGCATGGCCTCTGACAATCCTTGGATGAGCCGTGGTGGCAAGGCGTTCCGATTGAAATCCGGTTGACGATCCGGTGACGGAAGGGTTCGGGTGAGGGAGGAACACGACGATGACACTCCAGGAAGCACTCAAGGAACTGAAGGCACGCGGCGACGAGAAGGTGCGGGCGCAGAACGCCAGGAGCGGCGCGGTCGCAATCCAGTACGGCGTCCGGTTGGGGGACATCCGGGCGTTGGCCAAGCGGATTCGGACGAACCACGCCCTGGGTTTGTCGCTTTGGGAGAGCGGGAACGCGGACGCCCAGTTTCTCGCGACGCTCGTGGTCGAACCGGCGAAGCTGTCGGCCGGGGAGTTGGAGGGCATGGTGCGATCCATCGCCTTCGTCCGTGTCGCGGACTGGCTCAACGCCTACGTCGTGGCGAAGCATCCCGGGAAGGAGGCGCTTCGGGAGGTGTGGATGACCTCGGACGATCGCTGGGAGGCACGGGCGGGCTGGAGCCTGACCGCGGAGCGGGTGGCCAAGGCGCCGGAGGGGCTGGATCTGGTGGCGCTGCTGGACCGGATCGAATCGGAAATGGCCGGGGCCGCACCGGAGGTGCAGTGGACGATGAACGGCACCCTGGCAGCCATCGGGATCCACGTTCCGGCGCTTCGGGGCCGGGCGATTGCGATTGGGGAGAAGCTGGGGCTTTACCGGGACTATCCGGTGCCGAAGGGCTGCACCTCGCCCTTCGCGCCGATCTGGATCGAGGCCATGGTGAAGCGGCAGTCCTGAGCCGTCACCTGTAGGCGTGAGTTCGAAGCCTGAGGACTGAAACCTGAAGACTGAAACCTGAAACCTGAAACCTGAAGCCTGAAACCTGAAGCCTGAGGCTGGGAGTTCTCGACCCAACGCTCCAGACCTTTGGGGTCGCGTGGAACCGGGCCCTTCGGATTGGACAGCCTGATTCATGCTCCTCGGGTCCACGTTGCACGAGGATTGGCTTTTCTCGGCGGGTCGGTCCCGGTAAGGAAACGGCGTGCGTTCCCAGAGCCCAGGGGGGGAAGTCGTGCTGCGAGGCGTGCCGGCGTCCCCGGGCGTCTGCCGCGGGCGGGCCCTTGTTCTGGAGGAGGATCGGACGGCGATCGAGAGGCGGGAACTGGGGGAGGGGGAAGTGGACGGGGAGATCGGGCGGTTGGAGCGGGCGCTGGTGGAGACGCGGCACGAGGTGAACGAGCTGCAGCGCCGGCTGGCGGAGGCGATCGGGACCCGCGACGCGAGCATCTTCGAGGTTCACCTGTTGATCCTCGAGGATCCGGTGCTGTTGAACGAGTCGTCCCGCTGCATCCGGGAGCAGCGGTTGAATGCGGATGCGGCGTTTTCGGAGGTGGCGCGGAACTATGCCGAGATGCTGGGGGCGGTGAACGACCCGTATTTGAGGGAACGGGCGGCGGACATACGGGATGTGACGCAGCGGGTGCTGAACCGTCTGAGCGGGCGGCGGACGCATGGCGGGGTGCCCGAGCTGGCCGAACCGGCGGTGGTGATCAGCCGGGATTTGACGCCCTCGACGACGGCGCAACTGGACCGGGCCCGGGTGCTGGGGTTTGCCACGGATGTGGGGAGCCGGACCTCGCACACGGCGATACTGGCGAAGTCGTTGAACATCCCGGCGGTGGTGGGGTTGCACGAGGCGAGTCTGCGGATCCGGACGGGGGATGCGGTGCTGCTGGACGGGTACACCGGCGCGGTGTTCGTGAATCCGACGGACCAGACGCTGTTCGAGTACGGCCAGCTGGCGCGACGGCGGGTGGAGTCGGAGGAGCGGTTGCAGGAGATCCGCGATCTGCCGGCGGTGACGCTGGACGGCGAGAGGATCGTGTTATCGGGGAACATCGAGCTGGCGGAGGACGCGCCGGCGATCGCCGAGGCGGGAGCGGAGGGGGTGGGATTGTTCCGGACGGAGTACCTGTTTTTGCACGGGGATGCGCTGCCCGACGAGGAGGCGCAACTGGCGGCATACCGGACGGTGGCCGAAGCGGTGCGGCCGGCCTCGGTGATCGTCCGGACGCTGGATATCGGGGGGGACAAGTTCATTCCGCATCTGCCGATGCCGAAGGAGGTGAACCCGTTTCTCGGATGGCGGGCGATCCGGTTCTGCCTGCAGCAGCGCGACCTGTTCCGGACACAGCTGCGGGCTATCCTGCGGGCCAGCGCGCATGGCGGGGTGAAGATCATGTACCCGATGATCTCGGGGGTGGACGAACTGCTGGAGGCGAATGCGCTGCTGGCGGAATGCCGGGAGGCGTTGCGGAAGGAGGGTCATGCCTTTGATGAGGACATCGAGGTGGGGGCGATGATCGAGATTCCGTCGGCGGTGATGGTGGCGGACCGGTTGGCGGAGCATGTCCAGTTTTTCAGCATTGGGACCAACGACCTGATCCAGTACACGCTGGCGATCGACCGGTTGAACGACCGGATCGCGCATCTGTACGAGCCGACGCATCCGGCGGTGCTGCGATTGATCCGGATGACGGTGGAAGCGGGGCGGCGTCAGGGGATCTGGGTGGGGGTGTGCGGGGAGATGGCGGGGGACCCGGTGCTGGTGCCGTTGTTGCTGGGGCTTGGGGTCAACGAGCTCAGTGCTGCGCCGGCGTCGGTGCCGGGGATCAAGCATCTGATCCGGCGCTGCCGGATTTCGGAGGCCCGGGAGCTTGCGGAGTGGGCCTTGCGACAGCCGAACGGGGCCGGCATTCTTTCGCGCTCGGAGGAACTGACCCATCGCCTGGCGCCGATCCTGTTTCCGGAATGTCAGTCTGAGTTCAGGACTCCACACGACCCAACCGATCGATGAAAGCCATTGTACTGGCCGCCGGGTACGCAACCCGGCTGTACCCGTTGACGCTGACCCAACCGAAGCCGCTGCTCCCGGTGGCGGGACGCCCGATGATCGAGTACGTGCTCGACAATCTGGGCCCGGTCGGGGGGATCGACCGGGTGTATGTGGTGACCAACGCGAAGTTCGCCGGGCATTTTCAGAAGTGGTCCGATGACTACCGGGCGGCGCACGGGACCTTCGAGTTCACGATCGTGAACGACGGTTCGACGGACGATTCGAACAAGCTGGGGGCGATCGGGGATCTGCACCTGGTCTTGCGGCAGGAGGGGGTGGACGACGACCTGATTGTGGTGGCTGGGGACAACCTGTTCAGCCAGCCGCTGGTGGGGTTTGGCGAGCGGTGCCGTTCCCAGGACGCGCCGGTGCTGGGGATCTATGACGTGGGGAACCTCGAGCTGGCGAAGAAGTACAGCAACATCGTCCTGGATGAGTCGGGTCGGATTCTCAGCTTTGTCGAGAAGCCGCCGCAACCGGCGAGCACGCTGGCGGGGATCGCGTTGTACTACTACCCGAAGTCGGCGCTGCCGCTCATCCACCAGTACATGGCCGAGGGGAACAACCCGGACCAGCCCGGGCGCCTGGTCCAGTGGATGTGCCAGAAGCGGCCCTTTTACACGTGGCAGGTGCCGGGGTTGTGGTACGACATCGGCTCGAAGGAGACGCTTGAGGAGGCGAACCGGATCTTCGCGCAGGGAGATGTCCGGCCGGGACAGTGAACCCCGGGTGCCTGGACACCGTTTGGTTTGGGGCCGGTCTCCGACGGGTTTACGGGGCGGGGGACGCGGTGAGTTCGGGGTCGTCGGCGGCCTCGAAGAAGCCGATGAACATTTCATCCCAGGACTGTTCGCCAAAGGTGACGCGGCGGTTGGGATCGGGATTGGCCGGGTTGCGGGATGAATTGTCGAAGGCGCCGGTCACCAGCAGCCAGGCGCCGGCGGGGATGCGGCGAGGGGTCTCGAGGTAGTAACTGAACTGCCATTGGAAATCGTACCGCGGCACGTGGAGGAGCGTTTCCCGGCGGCCATTGGGCAGGAGGAGTTCGTAGCGCATCCATTTTCCCCGCAGATGCATGTGGGGGAACATGCCGTAGAGGGTGGCCGGCCGGGTGAAGGCGTAGGTGGCGAGGTGCCGGGACTCGGCGTCGCCAGGACGGATGTCGAGGTCCCAGGCCACCGCCTGGCGCGTCTCGGCGGAGCGTTCCTGTGGACCGTCGGCGAGGTAGAGCGCGATCTCGCTCCGGTCCGTCTGCGGGGTGCCGTCGGTGGTGTAGTGCAGTTCGAAGGTCAATTCGGCTCCGGCGGGAAGACGCTTGGCGACGCCTTCGGGATAGCGCAGGGCGGAGGATCCGGGCGCCCAGCCCACGAAGAAGACACCGCGGCCGGTGCCGCTGTCCGGTGCGCCCGGCCACTTCGCGTAGAGGATGACATGATGGACCACCTTGCGGTTGCCGGGCCGGACATCGAGGGCCGACAGCCAGACGTCATGGGTGAACGGATTGGCGACGCGGACGTAGCGGTAGTCGAGCACGCCGGTGGCCGGAATGCGTTGCGGTTCGGGCAATTGCAGCACCGCGTCCGGAGTTCCAAGGCGCCATTCGGCGAGGGGCGGCAGCGGGGCTTCGAGGGGATCCGGTCCGTCGCCGCGCGGCGCCCCGGCCCGGACCCAGCGGAGGAGCGTCTGGGTTTCCTCCCGGGAGAGCGAGTGGCTGTCCAGGAACCGCCCGTAACCGGGATGGGGATCCCACGGCGGCATGCGGCGGGTGAGGAGGACCTCTTCGATCATGTCGGCGTAGTTGGAGACCCGGCGATGGTGGCTCATGCTCCAGGGGCCGATGCCGTCGGGGCGATGGCACGGGACGCAGTGTTGTTGGAGGAGCGGCGCCACCTGGGTGGGGTAGTCAGGGATCGCACCGTCCGGAGCGACTTTGGAGAAGGTGATGCGGCATCCGCGGGGAAGGGTCCTGGGCGTGGCGACGGGTCTGCCATCGAGGAAGGCTGTCAGGGCTTCCTCGAGGTGGCGGGATCCGGGTTCAGGGCGTGCGGCTCCCTCGGCCTGCTGATCGTCGAGGGCTCCGCGGTAGAAGATCTTCCAGTCGCGAGTGTCGATGGCGATCACTTCGGCGGTCCGTTCGACGCCCAGAGAAAGGGTCAGGGCCTGCTGCCGGTCCAGCAGCCAGGGGAGGGTGCGCAGTCCGAGGCGATCCCGTTCGTGGCGGATTTCGCGTGGCGTGTCCCCCGCGAAGGCGTGGACCATCCAGAAGACGACTCCGCGGGCTTCGAAGCGATCGCGCAGATCGAGGAACTTGGCGGCGTTCTGCCGGACCACGGGGCAGCCGTTGCCGGCGAAGAAGAGAACCACGGCGCGGCCCGGTGTCCGGTACAGCTCATGGTTGGTGTCCTCGATATCGATCAATGCGAAATTGGGGACCGCACGGTCGGCGCCGGAAGCGGGCGGAAGGATTCCGAGGACTCCGGCGAGCCCGAGGAGGATGACAACACAACGCAACACGCGCCGAGACTGCCGGAAACGGGGAGGGGGAACAATGACGTCCGCGCCTGCAGGGTGCATCTCCATGGTGTCGGAGATGCGATCGGTCGAGGGATACGACAAGGGGACCGTCGGGGTCGGTATCCGCATCGGAATCGAACCGGACTCGGAGGGCCGAGTTCCACGAGGCCGCAGGGGAGGGGAGCGATGGGATGGGGACTCGCGGGGCTCGTCCCTCCGAAGGGAGAAGCGGGGGGTGGAACTTTCTTTGACACGAGGGGGGGAGAGGACAGGGTGTCGGGTCATGATCACAACCGGAAGACACCTTGGGCGAGCGATGGTCGCGGCTTGCTGGCTGACGGGGATGGGGATCGGGATGGCCTTGGAGCGGGAGGCCAACACCACCTTGACGGTTCCGGTCGATCCGCCGGTGTTCGGGTACACGGTGGAGCCGGCGTTTGGAACGGTGCGCTTCACGGATCCGGTGGGCATGGCGACGCCGCCGGGGGAGACGGGCAGGGTGTTTGTGGTCGAGCAGCGGGGACGCATCGGGGTGATCACCAATCTGGCCGAGCCGACGCGGACGGTGTTTCTGGACATCGCGGCGCGGGTGGCGGGGGGCGTGCCTGCGGATGAGCGGGGATTGCTCGGACTGGCGTTCCATCCGGGGTATGCGGACAACGGCGCGTTCTTTGTGTACTACTCGACCCTGACCAACGGGGTGCTGCATCACCGGCTGTCGCGGTTTCAGGTGTCCGAGGATGATCCCAACCGGGCCCGGGCGGATTCGGAGATGATCCTTCTCAGCCAGCATCACCGGGCCAACAATCACAATGGGGGCGATCTGCACTTTGGTCCGGACGGGTATCTCTACGTGGCGTTGGGCGACGAGGGCGGGGCGAACGACAACTGGAACAATGCGCAGTGGATCGACCGGAACTTCCATGCCGGGATCCTGCGGATCGATGTGGATCGACGTCCCGGCAGTGTGGAACCGAATCCGCATCCGGCGGTGTTTCCCGGGGCCTATGCGGTGCCGGCGGACAATCCCTTCCATGGCGTCACCGAATTCAACGGGCGGGCGGTGGATCCCGGGGCGGTGCGGACGGAATTCTGGGCGGTGGGATTGCGGAACCCGTGGCGGATGGCGTTCGATCCGGCGACGGGACGGTTGTGGACCGGCGACGTCGGGCAGGGCGCCCGGGAGGAGATCAATGTGATCACCCGTGGCGGGAACTACGGATGGGCGTTCCGGGAGGGAACACTGAACGGTCCGAAGGCCAGTCAGGCGCCTGCGGGATTCACCTCGATTCCGCCGGTGGTCCAGTACAGCCACGGGGGCGGAGCGTTGCAGGGACGCTCGGTGACCGGGGGCGTGGTGTACCGCGGGAATCGGATGTCCCAACTCACCGGCGCCTATGTGTTCGCAGACTATGTGAGCGGCAATGTCTGGGCCATCCGCTGGGACGGCGAGCCGGGGGATGGAAGTCCGATGCCGCCGATGGAACGACTGACCGGGCGGACCCAGATCGCCGGGTTTGGCGTGGACCCGCGCAACGGGGACGTGCTGATGGCCGTGCAGGCGACGGACATGCTGATGCGCCTGACCTACAGCGGAACGTCCACCGGGGACCCGCTTCCCCCGACGCTGGCGGACACCGGAGCGTTTTCGGACCTGGCGACGATGACGCCGCATGCCGGCATTGTGCCCTACGACTTGAACGTGCCCTTCTGGTCGGACGGGGCGCTGAAGGAACGCTGGTTCTCGGTGCCCGGCCTGGAACAACGCATCGGGTTTCATCCGAGCGGGCCCTGGTCGTTCCCGGCCGGGACCGTCTGGATCAAGCATTTCGAACTGGAGCTGGTGCGCGGCGATCCCGCATCGCGCCGCCGTCTGGAAACGCGGTTCCTGGTTCGGCGCGACCAGGGCGTGCATGGGTTCACCTACCGCTGGACCGGTGCGACCGAGGCGGTGCTGGTGGGCGAGGAGGGCATGGACGAGACGTTCATGGTCCGGGACGGCGACGTCGAGCGGACCCAGACGTGGCGGTATCCGAGCCGGTCGGAATGTCTCCAGTGCCACACGCCGGCGGGGGGCCTGGCCCTGGGATTCAGCACGGCGCAACTCAACCGTCCGGTGGTGGCGGGGGAGGGGGTGACGAACCAGATCGCGCTCCTTGCGGGGGCGGGATACTTCGAGGCGCCGCCCGACGGCTATGCGACGTTGCCGGCGCTGGCACCGGCGGACGACGAAACCTCCAGCGTGGAATGGCGGGTGCGGTCATGGCTCGATGTGAATTGCGCCCAGTGTCACCAGCCCGGGGGACCGGCACTGGGCGCCTGGGATGCCCGGTCGCGCACCCCGCTTTCGGCAACGGGCCTGATCGACGGCCTGCTCAGCGACGATGAGGGTGACGCCGACAATCGCCTGGTGGTGCGCGGCCATGTGGACCGCTCGATGCTGCACGCGCGCGTGGTGCGGCTGGGTCCGGGCCGGATGCCGCCCCTGGCGAGCGAGGTGGTGGACGAGGTGTCCGCGGCGCTGTTGCGTCGTTGGATCGAGGAGGAACTGCCGGACTGGAAGAGCTATGCCGAATGGCAGGGGGTCCATTTCGAGGATCCCGAGGCGCCGGTGGCGGCGCCGGAGTTCGATGCCGATGGCGACGGGGCGACGAACTGGCTCGAGTACCTGACGGGCACCGATCCGCTCGATCCCGCGGAGGTTTGGGCGATGTCGATTGCGCCCTCGGAGGCGGGCGTGCGGCTGTCGTATCCGCGCCTCCGGAACCGGGGTTTTGTGGTCGAGTGGACGGAGGACCTGGCCAGCCCGGAGTCGTGGCGGGCGGTGGAGTCCGAGGCCAACCGGTTTCGGATTCCGGCGGAAAGCGGGACGGCGGAATGGATCGAGATGGCGGAGGGGAGCGCGCGGTATTTCCGGGTGCGGGTGTTTGAGCCGTGAGGGATTGACTCCAAACCGCTCGCGACCGGCTCGGGCCGCGGGTATCGTCGTCGCCCGTCATGGCGCTACTCGAGATACGCGATTTGCGAAAATCCTACCGGCACCCGGAAGGGGGGGGACGCAGCACGGTGGTGGACGTCGAGCGGTTTGACCTGGAGGCCCGGCAGCAACTGGCCCTCAGCGGGGCGAGCGGGTCGGGCAAGACCACGTTCCTGCACCTGATTGCGGGGATTGTCATTCCGGACTGCGGGAGCATCCGGCTGGACGGTGTCGAGCTGGTCGGGCTCAGCGAATCCGTGCGTGACCGGCTGAGGGCGACCCGGATCGGGTACATTTTCCAGACCTTCAACCTGGTCCAGGGGTACACCTGCCTGGAGAACGTGCTGCTGGGGATGTCGTTCGGGCCGGGAGCCGACCGGGAATGGGCCGAGACGCTGCTGCGGCGGGTCGGGCTGGGGGACAGGTTGCGGCACTATCCGCGGCAGCTTTCGACCGGGCAGCAGCAGCGTGTGGCAGTGGCGCGGGCCCTGGCCAACCGGCCGCAGTTGGTGCTGGCCGACGAGCCCACCGGCAATCTCGATCACAAGTCGGGCCGCGAGGCGTTGCAACTGATTCGCGAAGGTTGCCGCGACAACGGGGCGGCGCTGCTGCTGGTCAGCCATGACCGGGAGGTGCTGGAGACCTTCGAGGATCGGCGGGACCTGCTCGAACTGAACCGGGCGGCACACGCGCGGGAGGTGGCATCGTGACCCTGCCGTGGATGGTGCGGAAGAGCCTCCGGCAGCATCTGCTGTCCACGCTGGTAACCGCGTTGTCGATCGCCCTGGCCGGGGGGCTGCTCATGGCGGTGTGGGTGGTGAAGGAGCAGGCACAGAATGCGTTCACGGGGGTGAACTCGGGTTTCGATGCGGTGCTGGGGGCCCGGGGATCGCAGTTGCAGCTCGTGTTGAACACGCTGTTTCACATCGAGGAGTCGCCGGGGAACATCCCCATGACCGATTACGAGCAGATCCGATCGCACGGGGCGGTGCAGACGGCGATTCCGATCGCGCTGGGGGACAACTATCTCGGGTACCGCATCGTGGGAACGATCACCAACCTGTTCACGGAGGTGGAACTATCGGAGGGACGCCGTCACCGGCTGGCGCGGGGACGTCTGTTCGATCCGGAATTGCGCGAGGCGGTGGTGGGGAGTTTTGCGGCGCAGCGGCTGGGCTGGAAACCGGGCGACACGTTCCAGCCGTACCACGGATTGATCTTCAACCCGAACGACCAGCATGCGGAGACCTACGTGGTGGTGGGCATTCTCGAACCGAGCAACACGCCGGCCGACCGGGTGATCTGGATCCCGCTGCAGGGGGTGCAGTTGATGGCCGGCCACGACCCGAGGGCCGCCAACGACATCAGCGGGGTGCTCATCAAGTTCCGGGACACCAGTCCGCTCACCGCGCGCAACCTGGACCTGATGTACAACCGGCAGGGCAACCGGCTGACCTTTGCCTGGCCCATCGCGCGGATCGTCGCCCAACTCTTCAACCGCATCGCGTGGGTGGACCGGGTGCTGGCGCTGGTGGCGTATCTGGTGGCCCTGGTGGCAACCGGCTCGATCCTGGTGAGCATCTACAACTCGATGTCCGAACGACGCCGGGACATCGCCATCCTGCGGGCGCTGGGGGCCAGGCGACGGACCATCTTCTCCGCCATCGTCCTCGAGGCGGCGGCCATCGCGGCGCTCGGCATGGCGCTGGCCTTCATCGTGTACGGCGCGATTCTGGCCACGGTTGCTGCCATTGTGCGGGCCCAGGTCGGGGTGGTGCTCGATCCCTGGGCGCCGGCCGCGGTGATGCTCTGGGCACCCGTCGGGATGATTGCGATGGCGGCGCTGGCCGGCGTGATTCCGGCCTGGAAGGCGTACCGGACGCCGGTGGCGGAGAATCTCTCGCCGGTCTCGTGAAGGAACCCGGGCCTGGTCCGGTTCGGTCCATGCAGCGTCCGGAGGCGTGAAGGGGAGTTGCGATGGGGTGTGGACTCGCGGAGCTCGTCCCTCCGATAGCTCGTCCCTCCGATTCGTTGTCGCCCTACCCGCAACCCGGGGGGATGGCCCGCAGGGCCCGCTCCCGTTCGATCAGGGTGGGGTGCGAGTAGTGGAATGTGCTGTACCAGGGGTGGGGCGTGAGATTCGAGAGGTTCTTCCGGTGCAGGACGCGCAGGGCTTCGATGAGCGGCTGGGCTGTCCCCACGGCCTTGGCGGCGAAGGCGTCCGCCTCGAATTCGAACCGGCGGGTGAGGTGGCGCGTCAGCGGCAGGATCCAGAAGGTGACGGTATCCGCGAGGAGCGCGAACAGGAGGAAGGCGACGGCGAGGGACGGGGTATTGAAGCCGAAGGCGGCGAAGAACCACGGTTGATGGGCGAGCCAGGCGACCAGGGCGAATCCGGCCAGGGTGAGCGGGGCCATCACGGCTGCCATCTTCACCAGGTGCCGCCGCCGGGCATGCCCGATTTCGTGGGCCAGCACCGCCTCGACCTCGGGTTCGCCGAGCTGGTTCAGGAGGGTGTCGTAGAGGACGATCTTCCGGAAGCGCCCGAGGCCGGTGAAGAAGGCATTGGCATGGCGGGAGCGGCGGCTGCCATCCATCACTTCGATGGCGCGGGCACGAAAGCCGGTCCGGGCGGCCAGGGCCCAGAGGCGGTCCTTGAGCGGGCCTTCGGGGAGCGGGTTGAACCGGTTGAACAGGGGCAGAATCAGCATGGGGGCGACCACCAGGAGGATCGTCTGGAAGGCGACGAGCGTCAGCCAGCTCCACCACCACCACAGGGGGCCGGCCCAATGGACCCATTGGAGGAGGAGGGCGAGCAGGGGGAGGCCGAGGGCGGCGGAGAGGAGGAACGACTTGAGCCGGTCGAGCCACCAGGTTTTCGGGGTGGTGGTATTGAAGCCGAAGCGTTCCTCGAGACGGAACTGGGCCCACCATTCCCACGGCCACGCCGCGATCGAGAGCAGGGTGGCGACGAGGAACAGGCCTCCGGCGCCTGCCCAGGCACCGGTGCCGGCGAATCCGGTCCAGATGTCCCAGAGCCACGGAAGGAAGCCGCTGAACAGCACGCCCACCAGCAGCAGCATGGCGGTGGAGAACTCCCAGACCCCGAGCCGGCTCTTGGCCGCTGTGTAATCCACCGAACGCCGGTGCGTTTCGGGGTCCATCACCCCGTCGAGCTCCGGAGGAATCCGGTCCCGGTGGTCCTCCAGCGTTCTGAGATTGAGGTACTCAAGGACGATCTGAGCCGCCCAGCGCAGGGCGATCAGGGCCAACACCGTCATTGCGAACCCGTGCATGCCGGCAGGCTACCCACCCGCCCCCGCCCGCCGGCAAGTCCCCATCCGCGAGTGATGGAGCCGCGGAGGTCGTCGAAGAGGGTGTAGAACACGGGGACGACGAGGAGGGTGAGCAGGGTGGCGGCGCTCATGCCGCCGATGAGGGTGAGTCCGAAGCTCTTGTAGGAGAGGCCGGTCTCGCTGGGGGCGCTGAGGGTGAGGGGGACCATGCCGACGATGGTGGTCAGGGCGGTCATGAGGATGGGACGGAACCGGCGTTCGGCGGCGTGGAGGAGGGCATCCCGGCGGGACTGGCCTTCGTGGATCAGGCGATTGATGTAGTCCACGAGGACGATGCCGTTGTTCACCACGACACCGATGAGGAGGATGATGCCGACGACCCCGAGGAAATCGAGGTCGCGTCCGGTGAGGAAATGGATCCAGACGACGCCGATGCCGGCGAGGGGAATGGTGCAGATGATGGAGAGGGGGAGGACGAAGGATTCGAAGAGGAAGGCCATGAGGAGGTAGATGAAGACCACGGAGAGGGTGGCGGCGAACTGCATGGCGAGGAGGTCTTCGCGGCTGGTATCGACGGCGGTGGAGCCGAAGGTGACGCCTTCGGGGAGGGCGATGCTGTTCTGGATGGCGGTGAGGCGTTCGCGGACGGGGCCTGACTGTTCGTCGCGGAGTTCGAGGGTGATGGAGCGGGTGGTGCGCTTGTTGCGGCGGAAGATGCCGCGGGGGGCGTTCTCGACGGAGCTGTCGGTGAGGGCGGCGAGGGGGAGACGACCGCCGTCGGCGGTGGGGATCTGGAAGGCGCCGAGTTCGGCGAGGGTTTCGCGGTCGGCTTCACGGAAGCGGAGGCGGACGGGGATTTCGCGGCCGCGATCGTTGTACTTGGGGAGGGCGTTGCCGCGGAGGGCATAGCCTACGAGGCCGGCGATGACCTCGGGATTGACGCCGACGGCGGCGGCACGGTCGCGGTCGATGCGGAGGGCCATCTCGCTGGGGGCGGCCTCCTCGCCACGACGGATGCCAAGGACGCCGTCCACGGCGAGGAAGAGGGGTTGAACCCGGGCGGCGAGGGCGTCGAGTTCGGCGGCGTCGTCGCCTTCGAGATGGACGACGAAGACGGATTTGCCGCGGGCCTCCTGGGCGCGGTTCTCGTCGCCGTGGAAGATGCGGATGCCGGGTTTTTTCGGGAGGGCCTCCTGGACTTTTTCGGCGAGCTGTTTGGCGGAGAGGGAGCGGGGCCGGTCGGTGTCGATCCAGCCTTCGACCTGGCCGCCGCGCTGGCGGTAGAAGACGAAGTAGCCCTTGAGGCCGAGTTCCTCCTGGCGGGCGGCGAGGATATCCTCGACCTCGCGGAAGTATTCGCCGAGGTCCTCGAAGCTGTATTCGTTGGAGGCCTCGACACGGAGCTGGAAGTTGGTGCGGTCCTCCTCCTGCTGGGAGACCAGTTCGACCTTCCTGAAGGCCCAGCCGAAGGTCAGGGCAAAGGCGGCGATGAGGAGGAGGATGAGGTCGAGGCGGCGGGCGAGGAAGAAGTCGAGGGTCCGGACGTAGAGGCGGTTGAGGCGGCCGAGGGACGCCTCGTAGGCGGCGCGGAGGGCGGCGTTGAGGTGCAGGTGTCCGCGATTCCAGAGGGAGGGTTGGGAGGGGTGGGGAGTGGAAGGGAGGGTGAGATAGACGCTGAGCGGGATGAAGACCAGGGCCACGGCGAGGGACGCAAGAAGCGCGACGGAGATGGGCCAGGCGAGGCGGATGAGGAAGAACTGGCCCTCGCCTTCGACGAGGGCGGCGGGGACGAACACGATCACGGTGGTGAGGGTGGCCATGGTGATGGCCAGGGCGATTTCACCGGCGCCACGGACGCAGGCGTCGAAGCGGGACCAGCCCTCGCGGTGATGGCGATGGATGTTCTCGGCGACCACGATCGAGTTGTCCACCAGCATGCCGACGGCGATGACCAGGGCGAGGATGGTGAGGATGTTGAGGGATTCGCCGCCAAAGAACATGGAAACGAGGGCGATGAGGAGGGAGAGGGGGATGGAGAGGGTGACGATGGCGGTGAGACGGAACCGGCGGAGGAAGAAGAAGAGGATGAGGGCGGCGAGGCCGGCACCGAGCAGGCCGCCGCGGACGAGGTTGGCGAGGGAATCCTCGATCACGCGGCCCTGGTTGAAGAGGACCTCCATGTAGATCGAGGCCATGCGGGGATCGGTGCGAAGGCGTTCGACCTCGTCCCGGATCCGGCGGGAGACCTCGACCGTGTTGGCCTCGCCCTCCTTGAAGACCACGATGGCGACGGCGGGACGGCTGTTGACGCGGACGGAGTAGCGTTTGTCGGGTTCCTCGAGGCGGATGGCGGCGATGTCCTTGAGGCGGATGGAGGGCGAGAGGGGGAGGTTCTCGATCTCCTCGACGGAGCGGTACTGGGCGAGGGAACGGAGAAGGCGTTTGCGTCCGGCATCGCGGACGGTGCCGCTGGCGAGGGAGAAGTTGTCGGAGGCGAGTTCCTGGGAGAGCTGGTAGAGGTTGAGGCCGCTGCTTTCGGCGCGCTGGCGGTTGACCTCGATGAGGATCTCCTTTTCCTCGAGGCCGTCGGTGCGGACGTTGGCGACGCCGTCGAGGCGTTCGAAGCGCTGGACGACCTGGCGGCGGATGAGGGTGTAGTAGTCGGTGAGGCCGGGGTCGATGGCCATGCCGATGACGGCCACGGGAATGCCGGAGGCGTCCTCCTTGCGGATGAAGATGCGGTCGGCATCGGAGGGGAGGAGGAGGCGGGCGCGCTGGACGCGATCGCGGACCTCGCGGTAGGCGACATCCATGTCGGTGCCGCGCTTGAAGCGGAGGAAGGCGCCGGCGGAACCCTTGCCGGAGTAGGAATTGATGCCGTCGAGGCCGCGGACGGTGCTGAGTTCCTCCTCGAGGGGGAGGGTGATCTTCTGGAGCACCTCCTGGACCGGGGCGTCCTGCCAGGGGACCCAGACGTTGAGGGAATGGCCGGTGTAGCCGCGGGGGAACAGTTCGAGGGGGATGCCGACGGTGGCGACGACGCCGACGACGAGGATGGCGAGGAGGAGGACGAGGACGGTGACGCGGCGGCGGAGGGAGACGCGGGTGAGGGTGCTGGCGAACTCCTCGGTGCGGTCCTGCGGGGGAAGTTCAGGACTGGGGGGCGGCATCGTGGAGGGGGACGACGGGGAACCAGCGTTCGCGGGTGCCGACGACCAGGTGGTAGAGGACGGGGATGACGCCGAGGGTCAGGACCGTCGAGGTGGTGAGGCCGAAGATCACGGTGAGGGCAAGCGGGGTGCGGATTTCGGCACCGTCGCCGAGGCCCAGGGCCATGGGGAGGAGGCCCAGGGCGGTGGTGGCGGTGGTGAGGAGGATGGGGCGGAGGCGGATGCGGCCGGCGGAGGCGAGGGCCTCGGCGAGGGGAAGGCCGCGGGCGCGGAGCTGGTTGGCGCAATCGACGAGGACGATGGCGTTGTTGACGACGATGCCGGCGAGGACGATGAGGCCGAGGAAGACGACCACCGAGACGGGGGTCTGGGTGAGGGCGAGACCGACGACGGAACCGAAGAAGGCGAGGGGGATGGAGGCCATGATCACCAGCGGCTGGAGGAGGGATTCGAACTGGGCGGCCATGATCACATAGACGAGGAAGAGGCTGAGGCCGAGGGCGAGGTAGAGGCTGCCGCGGCTGCGTTCCCATTCCTCGTTCTGGCCGCGGATGGCAAAGGCCATGTCGGCGGGCCAGGCGATGTCGCGGCGGAGGGTGGACTGGACGGCGGCGACAGCGGCGCCGAGGGAGGCGCTGCCGACGTTGGCCTGGAGGAGGGCGACGCGCTGGCCATCGACGCGGCGGATTTCGTTGGGGCCTTCACCGAGCTGGAGCTGGGCGACGGCGGACAGGGGGATGGGTCGTTCGCCTCCCGGATTGACCACGAGGCGGCCGACGTCCTCGACGTGGGCGCGATCGGTCTCGGCGAGGCGGACGACCACGGGGATGCGGCGGTCCTTGAGGTTGAAGCGGGTGGCCTCGAAGCCCTGGACCAGGTCGCGCACCTGCCGGGCCACGGTGCCCACATTGAGGCCGTAGAGGGCGAGGCGGTCGCGGTGGTAGGTGACCTGGATCTCGGGGGCGCCACGACGGAGGCTGACCTCGACATCGGCGAGTTCGGGGCGGGGGGCGAGAAGGGATTCGGCGCGGGCGGACAGCGTGCGGAGGGCGGCGAGGTCGTCCCCCTGAAGCTCGACCACGATGGGACGTTGGGAGCTGAAGAGGACCGGCCGGGCGACACGGACCTCGGCGTCGGGAAGACGGGCGAAGCGGGCGCGAAGGCGGGCGAGCACGCGTTCCTCGGTGGCGGCGGGATTGCGGGAGGGGCGGAGGACGATCTTGAAGCGGGCGGTGTGCTCGCCTTCGTCGGAACGTTTGATGTTGGTGACGTCGTACCCGAACGTCACGAGCACCGCCTCGATGGCATCGAGGTCGTCGAGGATGGCTTGTTCGACCGGGCTGAGGACCGCGATGGTCTCCTCGAGGGGCGTTCCGACGGGAAGATCGACTTCGAAGGTGAACTCGCCCTGATGCACCTGGGGGAGGAGTTCGGTGTCGAGCCGGCTTCCGAGCTGCCAGGTGAGAACGGCGGCGACGGCCACGGCGCCCAGGACGGGCAAGGGGTGGGCGAGGGAGGACTGGATCCAGCGCGGGTACCGGTCCTGCAGCGCCTCGATGGCCCTGCCGACGAGGCGGGCGGGCGGGACGAGGAGGAGGCGGGCGGACCGGGTTGCGGCGGGGGCGATGGCGTGGCGGAAGGACCAGGCGAATCCGGCGAGGAGCGCAAGGAGGAGGCGTCCGAGAAGCTCGAGGGGAACGGCGACCGTGAGGCGAAGGAGGAACCAGGGCAGAGCGACGAGGCGCCAGGGGCCGCGGGTGGAGGCGATGGAATCCCGGAATTGGTGCCAGGAGGCGAGGCCCGGGGCGGGGCCGGGGGCGGAATCGGCGGCCCAGCGGGGTGCCTGACGACTGGCCAGCATGGGGATGAAAAACACCGCCACGGCCAGCGAGGCGAGGAGGGACGTCACCACGGCGAGGCTGAGGTCACCGAAGGTCTGCCCGGCGATCCCCTCGACGAAGACCATGGGGAGGAAGACGGCAACCGAGGTGAGCGTGGAAGCGACGACGGCGGAGCGCACCTCGGCGGTCCCGCGGATGGCGGCGGCGACCGGATCGTCGCCCTCCTGACGGCAGCGGAAGATGGATTCCAGGACGACGATGGAATTGTCCACCAGCATGCCAACGCCGAGGGCGAGGCCGCCGAGGGACATGATGTTGAGGGAGACGCCCAGGAGATGGAGGGGGGCGAAGGTGACGAGGAGGGACATCGGGATGCTGACCCCGATGATGGCGGTGGTCTTGAAATCGCGGAGGAAGAGGTAGAGGACGGCGATGGCGAGGAGGCCGCCGAAGAGGGCGGCATTGCGGACTTCGCGGATGCTGCTTTCGATGAAGACCGAACGGTCGGCCACGACGCGGAGCACGGCGCCTTCGCGGTCGGAGAGTCGTTGGGCGAGGGAAGGGGGGGGCGGGGGGCGCGGGGGTCCGAACTGGCGCTGCGGGCGTGCCGGTGCGGTGTCGGAAGGCGGGACGATGCGACCGACCGCCGAGGTCACGGCCCTGGCGACGGCGACGATGTTGGCGTCGGCTTCCTTGTAGATGTCGATCTGGACGCTCTCGGCGCCCTGGGTGCGGGTCAGGATGTCGCGTTCGCGGTGGGAGCGGACGACCGTGGCGAGGTCCTTGAGGCGCACCTCGCGGCCATCGAGGCGGGCGACGATGGTTTCGGCAATTTCGTGGAGGTCCGCGTATTCGTTGAGAGCGCGGACCATGTATTCCGTGCGGCCCTCCTTGAGGGTGCCGCCGGCGATGTTGATGTTTTCCTGGCGGAGGCGGTCGATGACGGTCTGAACCGAGAGGCCGGTCCGGTCGAGGGCAGGTTTGTCGAGGAGAACGTGGTATTCCTCCTCGAGGCCGCCGCGGACCCGGACGGCGGCGACGCCCTTGATGGGTTCGAGGGCGCGTTTGACCTGGAGATCGGCGAGGCGGCGGAGGCGGCGCAGGCCGTCCTCACCTTCGAAGCGGTCCCCGGAGCCGGCCAGGCTCAGTTCCATGATGGGATCGAGGGCGGGATCGAACCGGAGGATGAGGGGGCGTTCCGCCTCGCGGGGGAGAAAGACGAGGTCGAGCTTTTCGAGGGCTTCCTGGGCCGCCTTGGCCATGTCGGTGCCCCAGAGGAATTCGAGGGTGACGTCGCTGAGGCCGGCGCGACTGACGCTGGTGAGGCGGTTGAGTCCGCCGAGGACGCCGAGGGCCTCCTCGATCGGGCGGCTGATCTCGTTTTCGACCTCCTCGGGGGCGGCGCCGGGATACTCGGTGCGGACGGTGAGGGAGGGGTAGGTCAGTTCCGGCATCAGGGTGACCGGAAGGCGCTGAAAGGAAAAGAAGCCGAAGACCACGGCCGCCGTGAAGACCATCAGCACCGCGACCGGCCGGTGCGTGGTGAAGTGGCGGGGCGGACGCGCGGCCGGGGCGTTCATCGCTTGGCGGCGCTGAGGCCGGCGGATTTCTCCTGCGGTTCCTGGGCTGGTTCCGGGTCGTCGGGAAGGCGGACCAGGGCTCCGTCCTTGAGTCCCGTCTGCCCGGCGATCACCACGAAGTCGCCGTCGGCGAAGCCGGTGGCGGGTTCGACATGGAACCGGTCGCTGGCCCGGGCCTCGATGCGGATGCGCCGGACCCGGCGGCCCTCATCCAGGCGGAAGGCGTAGGTCTGGTCGCCATCGAGAATGAGAGCCCGTTTCGAGAGGAGGATCGCGTCGGGATTGCTTCCCAGGATCAGTTCCACATCGACGTACATGCCGGGACGGAGGGGGCCGATGTCGTCGAAGCCCACCGTGAGCCGGACCGTGCCGGAGCGGGCATCGACGATGGGGGCGATGCGGCGGACGACCCCGGGGAAGGAACGATCGCCGAGGGCGGTGGCGGTGACACGGGCGATCTGGCCGACGGCGACCTGGGTGAGGTTTTTCTCGGGGATGTGGATGCGGGCGACGATGGAACCGAAATCGACCAGGTCGAAGAGGTGCTGGTTGACATTGACGAGGTCGCCGAGGTTGACGAGGCGGCGGGTGAGGGTGCCGGCGAGGGGGGCGCGGACGACGGTGTGGTCGAGTTCCCGGCGGGCATCGGCAAGGGCGAGTTCAAGTCCGCGCACCTCGAACTGGGTGTCGTGAAAGACCTGGTCGCTGATGAGGTTCTGGGCGTGGAGGGCGCTGAGACGTTCGAGTTCCTGGCGGGCCTTGGTGAGGGAATTCTCGGCCCGTGCCAGGGCCACCCGTTGATTGGTGTCGTCGAGTTCGAGGAGGACGGCGTCCTGGGCCACCTCGTCGCCTTCCTCGACGTGGAGGACGACCACGCGATTGGCGGTCCGGGCGAAGACCTTGACCTCCTGTTCGGCTTCGAGGGTGGCGAAGGTGCGGAGGGTGGATTCGATGGGACCGCGGGCGACGGGCTGGACCTCGACCGGAATGGCGATCTCGATGTTCTTCCGGCCTTCGTCCGGCTTGGGCCGCTTTCCGCAGGCGGCGAGGAGGGAGGCGGCAAGCAGGCAGGCGACGACAGCCGGGACTGCTGTCGGACTTTGTCTGAAGGGGCTGCGGGCCCGTTCCCGAGGACAACTCAAGAGGCGCACGTGCCTCTGATGACACCATGCCCGGGCCAAGGGTTGCAGTGAATTCGGGGTGAATTTGGTCCAGCCCGGGACGAGCGCCGGAAGGGCTGGGATGGGGAAACCGGAGGTGGGGTGGACACCAAACGGTCGGAGGTTGGGTGTCCCGGCTTCAGCCGGTCGGGGTGAAGCCGTGGGTCAACGCCCGGTTCGTGACCCGGAACACGCTAAAGCGTGGACACCAAACGGTCGGAGCGTGCTTCCCGACGTTGGGGTGTCCCGGCTTCAGCCGGTCGGGGTGAAGCCGCGGGTCAACGCCCGGATCGTGACCCGGCACACGCTAAAGCGTGGACACCAAACGGTCGGAGCGTGCCTCCCGACGTTGGGTGTCCCGGCTTCAGCCGGTCGGGGCGGGGGGGACGGGGGGGACTGCCGGCGCGGTGGCTGCGGGGGCGGGGCGGAGGTTGTCGATGACGCGGCGTTTGATGCCGATGGCGGAGGCGACACAGGCGAAGACGATGGCCACGATCATGCCGAAGTTGAAGAGGGCGCGTTTCCAGCCGCGACCGACGGCATCGCCGAGGTAGCTGCGTTTGTTGTTGAGGACGAAGAAGGCGAGGTACGCGATGGGCAGCATCGTCAGGGCGATGGCCGAGGCGACGATGGGCATCCAGAGGGGGCTGGTGAAGACAACGCCGAAGACGCCGATGGCGGGGAGGAGGGTGAAGCGGCGGTAGCGTTTGGGGGTGTACTCGACTTTGAACATCTCGCACCCGGTGAAGCCGCAGACGACCATGTGGGTGCTGATGGCGCCGCAGGCCATGCCGATGAAGCCGAGGTCGAGGATGATGCGGCCGAAGGACGAGCCGAGGAGGGATTCGAGGCTGCGGGCGGCGTCGATCGGGCGGAGCCCGGTTTGCACGCCCGGGGTGGAGGGGTCGTACACCGTATTCGCCATGGCGATGATCACCAGGGAAGTGACGATGACGAACGGGACGAACATGGAGTTCGCGAGGTCGAAGCGGGCGAGGCCCTTGTGGTGTTTGCCCCAGCCCTTGGCGAGGAGGGAGTAGGGGTAGAGGAAGGTCATGTTGATCCCGACGGCGGCGCCGATGGCGCCGAGGACGAGGATGGTGGTGCCTTCGCCGGGCGGGATTCGGAAGGTGAAGAAGCCGCGGAAGAGGGCGCCCCAGTCCACGCCGGTTTTCACGACCACGAAGAGGAAGGCGAGGATGACCAGGCGGATGGTCCAGCGGAGGAAGTTCTCGTAGAGCTTGATGCCGCGGGTGCCGGAGCCGTAGTTCCAGGTCACGAGGATGGCCATGGAGAGGATGCCGAGGCCGCCGGCGAACTTGACGAGGTACTCGACGGTGCGGGAGTCGGAGGGGGCGCCGGCGAGGAGGGCGAGGTCCCAAATGGCGGCGCCGGCGAGGCCGTACTGGGGGAAATGCCAGATGACCGAGGCGACGATCGAGCCGAGGGCCCAGAGAAAGGCGATCGAGGGGTGAAGTTCGCGGGCGAAGGCGGGGTAGGGGCGTTCGCCGGTGGAGAGCACGATGTTGCCGAGGGCGGCCATCATGAGGATCCCGAGGAACATGGCCACCGGTTGGACCCAAAGCAGGGTGTAGCCGAAGGAGGCGCCGGCGACGACCGACGCGACGGCGCTGCCGGCGCCGAGGGTCATTGCGCTCTGCATCCAGGCCGGGCCGGTGAGTTTCCAGTAGCCCCGGATCCGGGCGGGAATGGGTTTCTGCTCGATCTCCTGAAGGAAGGCCTCCTCCCGGCGGAGTTTTTCCGGGTCCCATTGCGCCGTCATGGGAAGGCGTGCGGGTTTGGATTCGGGCGACTCGGGCATCGGCGGATGTTCCGGATGGAGGGGGGACGGGGCAATGGTTTTTGGCGGGGTGAAAGGGTTTGCCTTGATGGGGCGGGGGGCGGGCCCGGAGAGTCGCCGTTCCGGGCAGGTACCGGGTGGTGACGGGAACGGGCGGGCTATGCGGACGCTGCATCGTTATGTGCTGGTGGAGATGCTCGGCACCCTGGTGGTGGCGGTGCTGGTGTGCATCGGGCTGCTGCTGCTGGGCAACCTGCTGAAGGAGATTCTCGCGCTGTTGATGGCCGGGCGGGCGACGTTGCCGCTGGTGCTGCGGGGCATCGGCCTGCTGATCCCGTACGTGCTGGTGTACGCGCTGCCGATGGGGGTGCTGACAGCGGCGCTGCTGGTGTTCGGGCGACTGAGCGCGGACCAGGAATTGACGGCGGCGAGGGCGAACGGGATTGGAGTGATGGCGATGGCCTTTCCGGTGGTGATCCTGGGGCTGGCGCTGTGCGGGGTATGCGCCTGGGTGAACATGGAGTTGGCCCCGCGCTGCCGGGGCCAGTACAAGCAGCTCTTCCAGGAGATCGCGCGGGAACAGGCCCGGAGCCTGATTCCGGCGGGCCGGTTTGTGACCGAGTTTCCCGGGTTCGTCCTGTATGCCGACCGGATTGCCGGGGAGGAGATGATCGACGTGCTGTTCTTCCAGGTGCGGGAAGGGCGCAAGGTGCGGGACATCCGGGCGCCGCGCGCGCGTCTGGAGGTGCGGACGGAGGAAGGGGAATTGAGACTGACCTTCTTCCAGGGGCGGGCGTTGGAGTGGATTCCACGGGCGCCGGAGGAAATGGAGGGAGGACGTCCCGACGGGGAGGAGGAGGAATCCGCGGGGTTCTGGCAGCCGCTGATGATCACGGGCGCGTTGCCGGTGACGGTCGCGTTGCCGCGCGCCATCGTGTCGGGCGGCATGCCGCGGTTGAGCGACATGACGGCACGACAGTTGCGGGACGAGAGACGGGAACTGCTGCGGCTGGGGATCGAGGACGTGACGCCGCTGGACGTGCAGATCCACCGTCAGGTGGCGTTCAGCTTCGCGTGTTTCGGGTTCGTGCTGGTGGGGATTCCTCTGGGGGTGCGGGGGCACCGTCGGGAGACCAGCGTGGGGGTGGCGGTGGCGATCGGGTTGGTGCTCGTGTACTACGGGTTCCTGATCGTGGCCCAGGCGCTGGAGACATCGATGGAGGCGGTGCCCTGGCTGATTGTGTGGATGCCGAACGCCCTGTTTCAGTTGACGGGGGCGTGGCTGCTCTGGAGGGCGGACCGGGCTGCGTAGAGGGTTCCTGGGGGGCGACGGCGGGGGGGAGGGTCAACGGGGGGCGAGGACCTGCGCGGCGGGAAACGGGCCGCGGGCGTGGGGTCCCCAGAAAACGCGGACGGCGGCCAGGGCCGTCCAGAGCGAGTCCCCATCGAGACGGGCGTACTCGACGCCGGTCATCAGTTTGAAGCGATGTTCGGCGAGGTAGTGGTTCAGGCCGAGATACACCGCCTGGTAGAAATCGCCGGTGCGAAGGCCGGCGGGTCGTTCATAACGGCGTTGAGCCCGAAGGCCGGTGTCCCGGTTCGAGAAGGCCGCCTGATACCGGGCGACCCATTGGAACTGCCGGGTCATGAACCATCCCGGTTGCAGGTGCAGGGCCCAGGCGTCGCCGTCCTCATGACCGAGGCCGGCGACCGTTTCGGCGATCAGGGAGAGCGGGCCGCGGGTGACGATGAGGGCGGAGGACAATCCGCGGGGAAACCGGTTGAGGACCGTGGCGTGGTCGTTCGCGTCGCTGAGGAGGAGACCGACGTTGAGGTGGGCGGTGTCGAAATCGAGGACAGATCCGAGGTCATAGTTCACCGACGCGAGGAAGGAGGCCCCGCCTGTGAAATGGGTCAGGGCTTCGCCGATGTCGGGTCCGGTGGTGTTGGAGAAGAGCCCGGTGTAGTAACCGAGGCGGCCGTGGGTTCCGGAGAGGGTCACGGCGGGGGAGTACTCGGCATTGAACAGATTGACGAGGAGGGTGCGCTCGATGGTGTTGATGTAGCGGCTGGAGACGGTGCGGTCGTGGGTGAAGCGGTGCTTCTGCGGTCCGACCGTGAGCGCCAGGCTCCCGGCGAAGGCCCATTGCGCCCAGAGTTCCGTGAACCCGTTGTAGAAGGGATCGAAGTCGGTGCCCGCGACCATCTGGGCATGCAGCGTCAGGTGACGGAACAGGCGGGCCTGGGCGCCCATGCGGAACCGGCGGGATTCCCAGCCGTCGCTGTCGCCCGCGGAGCCTTCGGCCCAGTGGAACTGGCCGTGGTACCGGCCGAGAATCCAGAACTCCTGGAACCAGGGGTGGTCATCGTCGCGGTGAAGGCGCCCGAGATGCTGCAACGACGTGGCCCACGAAAGGGATTCGCGGACCGGCGGCTCGTTCTGCGAAGGATCGGACGCGGCCGGGGCCTGGTCTAGGAGGAGTCCGAACGCGAGGGCCAGAACGCTGTTGCAGTACTTGGCACGGAGGGAGTTCCCGGGGCCGCGCCGACTGATCGGCGTGGGCGACCCGTGCCATGAATCGTCCGTGGCTTCCTGGGGGGCGTTCAAGACACGATGATCCGGGCGCCGCGCTTGTAGGTAAAGTAGGAGTAGGCCCACTGGAGGAGGACAGCGAGCCGGTTGCGGAACCCGATCAGGAAGACGAGATGCACCAGCAGCCAGGCCAGCCAGGCCGGCAGTCCGCTCAGTTCCAGTGACCCCACTTTGGCGACCGCCGCCGACCGACCGATGGTCGCCATGGTTCCCTTGTCCCAGTACCGGAAGGCCGGGCGATCCGGCGACAGTCCGGCCCCGGCATCGAGCTGGTTGCGAAGAAGGGCCGCCACGTGCCGGGCCATCTGCATGGCCGCGGGGGAGACGCCCGGAACCAGTCCGCCCTGTCCATCCTTGACGAGGGCGATGTCGCCGATGGCGAAGACCTCCTGGTGACCGGGGAGGCTCAGGTCGGGTTCGACCCGGATGCGTCCGGACCGGTCGGTTTCGGCCCCGAGGACACGCGACAGCGGGTTGGCGGCGACACCCGCGGCCCAGATGATGTTGGCCGCCCGGAGGGATTCGCCCCCGTGGAGCACCACCTCCCGTTCGCGAACGTCCTGAACGCGGGTCGAAGTGCGCACCTCGACCCCGAGCGCCTCCAACTGGCGCTGCGCGCTCGCGCTCAATTCCGGGGACAGATGGGCCAGCACACGTTCTCCCGCCTCGACCAGGACAACGCGGGCCCGGGTGGGGTCCATCCGGCGGAAGTCGCGGGCGAGGACCGTGCGGGTGAGTTCGGCAAACGCCCCGGCCAGTTCGACCCCGGTCGGGCCGCCCCCAACCACAACCAGGGTCATCAACTCCGTGCGGCGCCACGGGTCGGATTCGTTCTCGGCCCGTTCCAGCGCCAGCAGAACGTCCCGCCGGATCCGGAGCGCGTCGTCAAGGGTCTTGAGTCCGGGCGCGTGCTGTTCCCATTCGGGATGCCCGAAATAGCTGGTCACGCCGCCCAGGGCGATGATGAGCGTGTCGTAGTCGAGGACCCCGTGCCCGATCCCGACCTTGCGGCCTGCGAGATCGATGGACAGCACATCGTCCATCAGGACCGTCACGTCGGGCCGGTCCGAGAAGAGGGCGCGTACCGGGGCGGCAATTTCCGGCGCGGACAGCCCGGCGGTGGCGACCTGGTAGAGCAGGGGCTGGAAGAGGTGATGGTTGGTGCGATCGACGAGGGTGATCTTCGCCGCGGGATGCCGAAAGGCCTGGCAGAACGTAAGTCCCCCAAACCCGGCCCCCAGAACGACCACCCGATGCGTGTCCTTCATGGCCGCCAAGAGTGCGTGGGCTGGGCCGAATGGCAACGGAAGGGTTGGCCATCTGCGAATCCAGACACGCTGAAGCGTGGACACCGAACGGCCGGTACGCGCCCTCAGCGCTGGGTGTCCCGGCTTTCGCCGGTGGGTGGCGAAGGGGCGGCTCTCCGATTCCAACGCCCTGGATCAGTTCTCCTCGAGGTCCTCCGGCGCGTCAGCCAGGAGCCGGCCGAGCCCGCCCCGCGAGCGGAGAATGCGCCTCCAGAGCTGGGCAGGCTCGGATTCGAAGACCCATTCGGTGCTTGCCGGGTGAATGAGCCAGGCGTCCCGGGCGATCTCCTGTTCCAACTGGCCCGGACTCCAGCCGGAGTAGCCCGCGAACACCAGCAACCGCCGCGTGGGGGAAACGTCGCCCGCCAGTTCCACCAGCCGATCCAGCGAATGACCCAGATCCACGTTGTCCATCACCGAGGCGTCCGGAATAAAAGCGTCCCCGTGCAGGTAACTGAGGGCTCCGGGCTGAACCGGCCCGCCGATGAACAGCGGGAGTTCGCGCAGGGCCTCGGGAAGATCGGCCACCAGCGCGTCGTTCACCCGGGCCCCGGATGGCCGGTTCAATACCAGGCCGAAGGCGCCTTCCGCATCGTGCTGGCAGATCAGCACCACCGTCCGGTGGAACCAGGATCCACGGAGATTGCCCCCATCCAGCAACAGTCTTCCTCGCAAGGACTTCATCGCACCAGGCATGTCGCCGGCGCAGTCTGCTCCAGGCTTGCTGGCCTGACAACGCGCGTTACCCTCGGCGTCCCGCGGGCATCGCCCGGTCTCCGCCCTCCGCCGAGCTCCGGCACACGGGTGCCTGCGGCCATCTTTATGTCATCGGAACTGCGCGTCCCGCCCGTCGGCGAATCCATCACTGAGGTCCAGGTCGGGGAGTGGTTGAAAAACGAGGGCGACCCGGTGCGGCAGGATGAACCCGTCGTCGCCATCGAGTCGGAAAAGGCAACCCTCGAACTCCCTGCCCCCGCCGCCGGCCGGCTCCGCTCCATCCTCAAACCCCGCGGCGCCACGGCCCGTGTCGGCGAAGTCATCGGAATCCTCGATACGGGAACCGATTCCGCAGCCAGCCCTGAAGCACCCCCTCCCACGTCATCGGCTCCCGCAAAGCAGGCCGGGTCCGGGTCCGAATCCGAGTCCGCGGCAGGGCAGGGGGCCCCTCCTCGATCCGAGCCTCCAACCGTCATGCCCGCCGCCCGACGGGTCCTGGCCGAAGCGGGAATCGAGCCCGCCGCCGTGGAAGGCACCGGCCCGGGCGGTCGCATCACCAAGGAGGATGCCCAGCGCGCCCGCACCGCCCAGGAAGGCGCCAGGCCGGCCGGCGCTTCGACTCCAACCCCGGATGCCCCCGTGGCCGTGGCGTCATCCACACCCAAACCGGCCGCGGTCGCATCCGCCTCGCCAGTGTCAGCGGAGGATCGGCTGGACGAGACGGTTCCCATGTCGCCGCTGCGCCGTACGGTGGCCCGTCGCCTCGTCGAGGCGCAGTCCACCATGGCGCTGCTGACCACCTTCAACGAGATCGACATGTCGTCCGTCTCGGCCCTCCGGAAGCGCTTTCAAGAGGCCTTCACCCAGCGGCATGGCGTGAAACTCGGCTTCATGTCGTTCTTCGTGAAGGCGGTGATCGAGGCCCTCAAGGACACGCCCCAGCTCAATGCCGAGGTCCGGGACCAGTCGATCGTGTACCACCATTACTACGATATCGGCGTCGCCATTGGCGGCGGCAAAGGCCTGGTGGTGCCCGTCCTCCGCAATGCCGAGCGACTCGGATTCGCCGAGATCGAGAAGACCATCGCCGACTTCGGCGCCCGTGCCAGGGACGGCCGCCTCAAACCGGAGGAACTCCAGGGCGGAACGTTCACCCTCAGCAACGGCGGCATTTACGGAAGTCTCCTCTCGACCCCCATCGTCAATCCGCCCCAAAGCGGAATCCTCGGGATGCACGCCATCCAGGACCGCCCGGTCGCCGTCGATGGCCAGGTCGTCATCCGCCCCATGATGTACGTGGCGCTGACCTACGATCACCGGATTGTGGACGGACGTGAGGCGGTCACCTTCCTCAAACGGATCAAGGACATCCTCGAAACCCCCGCACGACTGCTTCTCGAAGCCTGAACCCATCCGACCCGCTCCCGCTCCCGCGCCATGTCCCAGTCCTACGATCTCGTCGTCATCGGTGCCGGTCCCGGCGGCTACGTCGCCGCCATCCGCGCCGCGCAACTCGGTCTGCGCGTCGCCTGTGTCGAAAAGGAACCGGAACTCGGCGGCACCTGCCTGCGCGTGGGCTGCATCCCCAGCAAGGCCCTCCTCGAATCCAGCGAACGCTTCGAAGACGCCCGCCTGACCCTCGCCAAACATGGCGTGCTGGCGGACAACCTCCGCCTCGATCTCGCCGCAATGCTCCAGCGCAAGCGCCAGGTCGTCACCACGCTGACCAAGGGCGTCGAAGGCCTGCTCAAGAAGAACCGCGTCACCCGCTACCGCGGCCACGCCACCCTCGCGCCCGAAGGCGTGGTGCAGGTTCGGGGCGGGGACGAACCGGTCGCCCTGCAGGCCCCGAACATCCTCATCGCCACCGGCAGCGTCCCGGTGTCGCTGCCCGGCGTCGCCCTCGACGGCAAAACCGTCGTCACCAGCACCGAGGCCCTCGACTTCGAGGCCGTCCCCGGCCATCTGGCGGTGATCGGTGCCGGTTATATCGGACTCGAACTCGGCTCGGTCTGGCGGCGCCTCGGCGCGAAGGTCACGGTCATCGAGTACCTCGACCGCATCCTGCCCGGCATGGACGCCGAAATCGCCGCCGAAGCGCGCAAGCTGTTCGAGAAACAGGGCCTCGCATTCCGCCTCAACACCAAGGTGACCGGCGTCCGCACCCTGGACCAGGGCTGCACCATCACCCTCAACGACGACGAATCCCTCGAGGCGGATCGGGTCCTGGTGGCCGTCGGGCGACGTCCCAACACCGACGGACTGGGGCTCGAGTCCGTTGGCATCCAACTCGACGAGCGCGGCCGCATCCCGGTCAACGAGCGCTTTCAGACCGAGAAACCCGGCCTCTACGCCATCGGCGACGTCATCCCGGGACCCATGCTGGCCCACAAGGCCGAGGAGGAAGGCGTGGCCTTCGCCGAGACGCTGGTTTCCGGCCATGGTCATGTGGACTACAACACCATCCCGGGCGTGGTGTACACCCATCCGGAAATCGCGACGGTCGGACGGTCCGAGGAGGACCTGAAGGCTTCCGAAACCCCGTATCGCAAGGGCGTCTTTCCGTTCGCCGCCAACGGCCGTGCCCGGGCGCTGGGCCAGACCGAAGGGCGCGTCAAGGTATTGGCCCACGAGCAGACCGACCGCGTCCTGGGCGTGCACATCATCGGACCCCGGGCCGGCGACCTGATCGCCGAAGCCGCGGCGGCCATGGCGTTCGGGGCCAGCAGCGAGGACATCGCGCGCTGCTGCCATGCGCATCCAACGCTGGCCGAAGTTGTGAAGGAGGCGGCCCTGGCTGTGGACGGACGCGCATTGCACCTGTGAACCGACGGCACGCGCCGGACCCCAGCCACGACGAACCGCCGCAGCCATCCGACCCGACCTGCCGAACCAGGCCCTGTTTAGAAAACCTAACAAGCATTGTGCGCAATAATTGGGAGGGTTGATCCTGGCGCTGCGCAGTTCAGCATCCGTTCCGGCATGGCGGCGCCTCCTCATCCCACAATCCCCGCGCCGATCGACCGGCGGTCCTTCCTCCGTCGCGCCGTGCCTCTGGGCGTTGCCCCGTTCTTCCTCCCGGTCCGGGGCCAAACCCCGGAACCGCTCGAAATCGCCTTGATCGGCCTTCACGGCCACGGCTCCCGGCTCCTGCGCGAGTTCCTGGCCACCGGGCGCGTGGTGGTCACGTGGCTCTGCGACGTCGATCGACGCACGTTCGAGACCGTCACGCCGTGGATGCGCGAACGGCAGGCCCGTCCGTTCCGGACGACCCACGACCTCCGTCAACTCCTGGACGATCGACGGCTCCAGGCCGTGGTGGTGGCCACGCCGGATCACTGGAGC
Organism: Verrucomicrobiia bacterium; assembly: GCA_019634625.1. Taxonomy (NCBI): domain Bacteria; kingdom Pseudomonadati; phylum Verrucomicrobiota; class Verrucomicrobiia; species Verrucomicrobiia bacterium. Next base: position 31,062 of record JAHCBA010000015.1, on the reverse strand, counting down.
GCCGTGGCCGGACTCCGCACACTGCAAGCCGGCAAACACCTCTATCTCGAGAGCCCGGGCTCCCATAATCCGCGCGAGACCGAGTGGCTCATCCAAGCCGCCCGCCGATCCCGAACCGTCGTCCAGTGCGGACTTCAGCGCCGAAGTCTCCCATGGGTGATCGAGGCGGTCCGGCGCCTCCAGGAGGGCGCGGTGGGAATGCCCCTCACAGCCCATGCCTGGCACACCGACCAACGTCCGGGCATGGGCTTCGGGCGGCTGGCTCCCGTTCCGGACTGGCTCGAATTCGGGATGTGGCAGGGTCCGGCGCCGGACCGGCCGTTTCGGGACAACCTCGTTCACGGCGGCTGGCGCTGGATGTGGCATTGGGGCACCGGAGAACTGGGAGCCACGGGTATTCACTGGCTCGATCTGGCCCGTTGGGCTCTCGACCTCGGCTGTCCGTCCCGGGTCGCTTCGGCCGGCATGCGGGCCGCCTACGAGGACGACCAGGAAACCGCCGACACCCAGGTGACGACCTTCGACTTCGGCGAGCGCTTCGTGGTGTGGGAACACCGGAGCTGTCTTCCCCGGCCCGTCGAGGGCAGCCCCGGCGGCGTGCGGTTTCAAGGGACCAGCGGCTCCCTGGTTCTCGACGACGCCGGCTACCGCATCGAAGACCGCGAGGGCCGCCTCGTGGAACGGGTGCCGGGAACGGTTTCACTGGCTCCCCACGTGGCGAACTTTCTCGATGCCGTGACCCACCGCGGCCGGTTGCCCAGTGCCGGCATCGACGACGGACAACTCAGCGCCTTGTGGGTTCATCTGGGGAATCTGGCCCAGCGCCTCCGGACCGGGATCCACCTCAACGCGGCCACCCGCCAACCGCGGCCCGCTCCCGCGGTCACGGCCTTGTGGTCCCGCGAGTATCGAAGCGAATGGCGCCCGACCCTCTAAACCCCGTCGCAGCCCAGACCCCATCGCCGCCCTCCCACGGCCGGATCTGCGGGGGCAGGGCCCCTGCCCTGCTCCCCCTGGAACAGGTGTTTCCCGACACCGATTACGGCCATCGCCTGAAACTGCAACGTGCCGAACCGGGCGACTTCTTCGGATCCTGGGAAGCCGATCCCGTGAGCCTGGCCGAACGGGCCCGCTGGATGCAGTCCTTCCCGGAACGTCACGCGATCCGCCTGCCCGAAGCCGACCCTCTGATCCGTGAGTGCGACGCGCTGATGCGATCGTGGGGTGTCCTGCGGCCCGGAGATACGCCCGATGCGGGATCGTCGCAGCCGTCATCGGTCTGGGACCTGACAGCGCCCCTCGAACCCGACCTCATCTGGCTGACGCGCGGCACGGCGGGCCATCGCATGGTGGCGGGGCTTGTTTGTTTTCCGTCCTCGTGGGCCCCGGAGGAGCGGATCGGGCTCCCGATCGAGGCCATCCATCAGGTGGTCCCCGGATTGAACCCGGCCCTGGGCGACGCCATCGAACGGTTCCTGCAGCGGTTGCCGGAAGGTATCGCCTGGCTCCGGGCCAACTGGGGGATTGCCGCCTCGCCCGAGCGGAATCAGCACCCCTTGCGCCGACTGCCGCGCCTGACCCCGCCCCTCGACCCGGCGGGCGTCTGGGTTCGAATCGAACATCAGGCCCTCGTCGCCCTCCCCGAATCCGACGGCATCCTGTTCGGCATTCGCATCGAGCAGTCCCCGATCGACGACTTCCGGCGCAACCCCGCCCTCGCTTCCGGATTGGCGCGCGCCTTGCAGACCATGCCCGAAGCCATGGCCCGCTATAAGGGTTTGGCCGACGTTCGCGATGAACTGATCCGGGTGCTGACCGGCTCCGATCAGGCCCCGGTCGGCACCCGGCTCTGACCCTCGAACACCTTGGGAACCTGATCCCAGCCCTGTCGGGTTCGCCTGAGAAGTCGCCCGCCAAAAGCGATCGCCGTCAGGGTCAGGCCAACCGTAATGCCCCACCACATGCCGCTGACGCCGAGATCCAGGCGGAAGGCAAACCAGCAACCGAGGGGCAGCGAGACCACCCAGTAGGCACCAAAGGCAATCCACGCCGGCACCTTCACGTCGTTCATCCCGCGCAACCCACCCACCGCGACAATCTGCAGGGCGTCGCAGAACTGGAAGGCCGCCGCCACCAGCAGCAGCGCCGCGGCCACGTTGGCCCCCTGCCCTTCCGACAAAAACAGCCCCGCGATGGCCTCATTGAACAGGACAAACGACGTCGCGCTGAGAAGCGTGAACGCCGTGGCCAGGGCCCATCCGCTGAGAATGATCGGTCGCAGGCGCGCCAGTTGGCGGGCACCCCATGCCTCCCCGACGCGGACGGTCAGCGCCATCGAGATCCCCAGTGGCACCATGAAGACCGTTGCCGCGCAGGAAATGGCGACCTGGTGCGCCGCCAGGGATTCCGCCCCCATGCCTCCGATGATCAGGGTCGCCATCACGAACGCACTCACCTCCGCCAGCAGTTGCATGCTGGTGGGAAATCCGATCTTCAGCAGATCCCGGATCGCCGTCCGGTCCGGCCGCCGGAACCAGTGACGCGGGATCCACGCGCGCAAACCGGCATCCTGGCGGCACCACGCCAGCATGGCCCACAGCGTCACCAGACGAGCCAGCAGCGTCGCCAGTCCCGCGCCCTCCAGGCCCAGGGCCGGGCAGCCCGCCCGACCGAAGATGAACAGCCAGTTCAGGACCACGTTGAGCATCACCCCGCCAAAGGTGATCCAGAACACAGGCCACGGACGGTTCATGCCGTCGGCGTGATTCTTCACCGCCATGGCTCCCATGGCCGGAATCATCGAAACCGCCACCAGCACGAAATAGACCGGCACATGCTCGATCACCGCAGGGTCCTGCCGGAACAGATCCAGCAAGGGCAGCAGGCCCAGCGCACCCACCACCGTGATCACCCCCAGCACCATCGTGATGTGGAATCCGTGCCGAAGCGCCTCCCCTGCCCCGTCCGGATCCTGCCGGCCGCGGGCCTGCGAGACCCGCACCGATACCGCCGCCGACATCCCGATCCCGAACATCAGCGGGAGGTACAGCAGATTGTTGGCGAACGCCGATGCGGCGAGTTCGCTGACCCCGACCCACCCGATCATCAGCGTGTCGGTAAGGCCCATCAGCATCTGACTGAGCTGTCCCACGATGAGCGGGATGGCCAGTCGGACGGTGGTCCGGCACTCGGACCACCAGGTTCTCGGCAGGACAAGGGAACTCATTCCAGGGAACGACAAGGCATCGAGACAACAAAACCCGCTCAGTCATCCGAGCGGGTGGAGGAGGGACGATGGCCGGAAACCTGCAGGCCGGTCACGCCGTTCCCCCGCCGCACGCTGCGGCGACGAGAGGATTGCGGAGACGAGCCCGTTTCATCGTGGAGCGACCCTAGGAGAAGAACGGACGCACTGTCAACGGCGGAGCCCGGTTCCGTTGGTGCGCGGTTGCAGCACAGCTCTTCGTCCCTTCGCCCGGGGCCGCTGTCGTGAGGGGCATCGCCCCAAGCCCTTGATGCTGTTGGCGCGCCCGGCGTGATTCGAACACGCGGCCCGCTGCTTAGAAGGCAGCTGCTCTATCCAACTGAGCTACGGGCGCTTGGCCAAACTTGTTCGTTCCGACCCGTCCGGGATCTACTTCGCCAGACTGAGGGTCGCACGCAAGCGGATTCGCCAGGATCGATCCCCAATGAATTGCCTCGCGTACCGATCTGCCCCCCCGCCCCGGTGGTCTGCCGGATCGTCGCACGATGGCGTCAGGAGAGCTTCTCGCCGGGCCCTACGGCAGAGCAAGGGACCAAGCGAACATCCCAGGCGTGCTCCACGGAGGATGATCAGGTCGGGCGCCCCTCTCTCGTCTGGAGCGCGGACAGCCCTGTCCGCACCGCCCCGGCCGGGTCACGAAACGCGCGGACACGGCTGTCCGCGCTCCGGGCCGCGACGTTTCGGTGGAGGACTCGCGGAGCTCGTCCCTCCGATTCGCTGCCTCCTCACGCACCACTTCGGGATGCACCGCGTGCTGCGCCCGGATCCGGATCCTGCCTGACAGATCGCGCCCCATCGCTGTACCCTACCGACCCTCAAGCATGAACCTGCTCGCCCTGTTGAACCCAGCTTCTCGCCGGCCCGTATCCGTCCGTTCCATCGCCCTCGCGCTTGCCTTGGCGCCAGCCCCGGGCCTCCCCCTGCACGCCGCGGCCATCGAACCCGCCGCCGCCCCGTCCCGCCCTCATGTCGTCACCCGCGGCGCCCTCGATGCCACCCTCGGCTTCGAGGCCGTCTTCGAACCCGCCTCCGCCACCCCGCTCCGCCTCGAACCCCGGGCCTGGTCGGATCTCACCGTCCTCGAAGCCGCCGCCCACGGTTCGCGCGTCCGCAAGGGCGATCTGCTCCTCCGCCTCGACACCCGCAGGCTCCGTGACGAAATCGATGCCCTCGATCGCAAACGGCCCGCCTCCGAAACCGCCCTCGCCGTGGCCCGCGCCGAACTGGAGCATCTCGAGTCCACCACCCCCCACCGCCTCGAAGCCGCCCACCGCGCCCTCCGCGTCGCCGAGGAGGATCTGCACTATTTCCGCGAAACCGGACGTCCCGACCGCGAACGCCTCGCCCGGTTCCGCGTCCGCAGCGCCGAGCAACGGCTCGAGAATGCCGCCGAGGAACTGAAGCAACTCGAGAAGATGTACCTGGCCGATGACCTCACCGAGGAGACCGAGGAGATCATCCTCAAACGCCAGCGCTTCGAGGTCGAGGCCGCCCGTCTGGCCCTCGAATCCACCCGGCTCCATACCGAACGCGAACTCACCGTCTTCATCCCCCGCGAACACGATTCCCTCCGCATCCGGCACCGAGACGAATCCGCCGCCCTCGCCCTGGCCGAGTCCACCCTCCCCCGCGCCCTCGCCCGCAAACGCCTCGACGTCGATCAACTCCGCCACGATCGCGAACTCGCCGAACGCCGCCTCAAGGAACTCCACGCCGACCTCGAATCCTTCGAGGTCCGTGCCCCCCACGACGGCATCGTGTACCATGGCCCCTCTGAAAACGGCCGCTGGACCCAGGCCCAGAACCTCGCCCGCAAACTCGTCCCCGGCGGAAAACTCGCCCCGTCCGAAGTCTTCATCACCCTCGTGGAACCCGCCCCGCTCCACCTCACCGCCACGCTCACCGAATCCCAGCTCGCCCAGGCCCGCCCATGGCTCCGCGGCGAAGCCGTCCCCGTCTCCGCCCCCGACCGGCGCCTCCCGGTCACCCTCGATTCCGTCCATCCCGTTCCCCTCCCCGGCGGCGGCTTCGAAGCCCGCCTCTCCGTACCGGCTTCCGAAACGGGCCGCTTCGTCCCCGGCCTCCTCTGCAAGGTGACCCTCCCCGACGCCCCCAAACCCGGCATCCTGCTCGCCCCCCGCACCCTCGTCTTCGGCGAGGGTGCCTCCCGTCACGTCTGGCGCGACACCGGCACCGGCGCCCCGCAAAAGCATGCCGTCACGATCGGCGAATCCGATGCCGCCCACGTCGAGATCGTGGAAGGCCTCTCCGAAGGGGACCGCCTCGTTCCCGCCCCGGCCGAGTAGCCGGGCGAAACCCGCCCACCCCCCGGCGCCATGCCCATCCCCCCACATCGTCCCCAAGCCCTCGGAGGACCCGGCTCCCTCGAGTCCGGCCAACCCATGCTCCCATCCCATGCGACTCCCTCCGTTCCTGCCCCCTCCACCCTCCCCATCCTCCTCGCCTTCCTCCTCGCCATCCTGATCCCTCCTTCCACCCCCGCCACCGAAGCCGCCCCCTCCATCGATGAAAGCCTCGACCGCGGCATCGCGTTCCTAGTGACCTCCCAGAACCCCGACGGTTCCTGGGGCTCCCCGCACCGCACCAAGGACCTCAACATCTACGCCCCCGTCCCCGGCGCCCATCACGCCTTCCGCGCCGCCGTCACCGCCCTCGCCATTGCGGCCCTGATCGAAACCGACGCCCCGGCACGGCTCACCGAGGCCGGCCCCGTCCTCGATCGCGCCGAGGCGTGGTTCCTGGAATTTCTCCCCCGGGTCCGCCGCGCCGACGCCACGGCCATCTACAACATCTGGACCCACGCCTACGCCCTCCAGGCCCTCGCCGCCATGCACGGACGCGCCGCCTCCGACACCTTCCGCCAGGAACGCATCCGGGAACTCCTCCTCGACCAGATCGACCGGTTGCGCCGCTACGAATCCGTGGACGGCGGCTGGGGCTACTACGACTTCCGCGTCGGCGCCCAACGTCCCGCCGCCGACACTCTCAGCTTCGTCTCCGCCACGGTCCTCATCGCCTTCCACGACGCCCGCCAGACCGGCGTGGAAATCCCCGACGACCTCGTCCGCCGTGCCGTTGACTCCATCCATCGCCAGCGCAAGCCCGACCACTCCTACCTCTACGGCGAGTATCTCAAACACCGGCCCATGCGCCCCATTAACCGCGCCGCCGGCAGCCTCGGACGTTCCCAGACCTGCAACCTCGCCCTCCGCCTCTGGGGCGATTCCCAGGTCACCGACACCGTCGTCACGGACTGGCTCCAGCGCCTGATCGACCGCAACGACTGGCTCTCCTTCGGCCGCAAACGCCCCATCCCCCACGAGTCCTGGTTCGAGGTCGCCGGCTACTTCTATTACTACGGCCACTACTACGCCGCCCGCTGCCTCGAACTCCTCGAACCCGCCGTCGCCAACCACTTCCGCCCCCAGCTCGCCGCGCTCCTCCTCGATCTCCAGGAGAAGGACGGTTCCTGGTGGGACTATCCCCTCTACAACTACCACCAGCCCTACGGCACCGCCTTCGCCCTCATGACGCTCCACCGCTGCCAGCCCGCCCCGGAACCCTGACCGCGTCCATGCCCGTCACCCCCGCAATCCGCGAAAAGCTCGCGCAACTCCCCCATCGGCCGGGCATCTACCTCCACAAGGACCGCTTCGGCCGCGTCCTCTACGTCGGCAAGGCCCGCGATCTGCGCAAACGCGTCAGCACCTACTTCCAACCCTCCCGCCGCCTCGCCTGGGACCTCCGCCTCAACGCCCTGGTCGAGTCCATCCACGACGTGGACTGGCACGTGGTGAAATCCGAGGCCGAGGCCCTCCTCCTCGAAGGCAGGCTCATCAAGGAGTTCCAGCCCCGCTTCAACATCGACTTCCGCGACGACAAACGCTTCCTCCTGCTCAAGGTCAATCTTCAGGATCCCATCCCCCGCTTCACCCTCACCCGGCTGCGCCACGACGACGGCAGCCTCTACTTCGGTCCCTTCGCCCATTCCGGCTCCGTCCGCCGCACCCTCGCGGTCCTGCGCCGCCGTTTTCATCTCCGCGGCTGCCGCCCCCTCCAGCCCGGCGAATCCGATTACCGCCACTGCCTCTACGCCAACCTCAAGTACTGCACCGCCCCCTGCATCGGCAATGTCTCCCGCGACCAGTACCTCGCCCAGGTCCAGGCCGCCTGCGACTTCATGGCCGGCCAGTGCGACGAACTCATCGCCGACTTCGAGGCCGAGATGAAGAAGGCCGCCGCCCGCCTCGACTTCGAAAAAGCCGCCCAGCTCCGCGACGCCGTCACCGACCTCAAACGTTCCACCCAGAAGACCGGCAAGTTCGAGCGCATCCCCTACACCCTCCCCGTCGCCCTCGACCCCGAATCGGATCTCGCCGATCTGGCCCGTGCCCTCGACCTCCCCGCCCTCCCCGCCCGCATCGAAGGCTTCGATATCTCCAACATTAGCGGCACCTTCATGGTCGCTTCCCTCGTCAGCTTCTGGCGCGGCCGCCCCGACCGCTCCAATTATCGCCGCTTCCGCATAAAGTCCGTCACCCAGCAGGACGACTTCGCCTGCATGGCCGAAACCGTCCGCCGCCGCTACGCCCGCCTGCGCCGCGAGGTCGAATCGAAAGCCTCCTCCATCCTCCCCAGCCCGGCAGCCACCGGCGAACCCCGCGACGAAGGCGGCACCGCCAGCCCCCAGGAACTCCAACGCGCCGCCAACGACATCAGCGCCGCCTTCGCCGGACGCCCGCCCCGATCTGATACCGACGCCGCCGCCATGGGCATTGCTTCGCGACGGTCCCGCAAGCCACCCGCCCCCGCCCCCCCGGACGACGATCCCGATTCCCCATCGACCCCGTCCCCTTCCGATCCCCCCACGGAAGCCGCGTCGCCCGCCAAACCCCCAAGCCAGCCCCGGTACCCGGACCTGATTCTCATCGACGGGGGCAAAGGCCAGCTCGGCGCCGCCCTCGCTGAACTCGAGAAACTGGGTCTCGGCGCCATCCCCGTGGTGGGCCTCGCCAAGGAGTTCGAGGAAATCCATCGTCCGGGCGACCGCGAACCCCTACGGCTCGGCCTCGATCGCCCCGCCGTGCGGCTCCTCCAGCGCGTCCGCGACGAGGCGCACCGCTTCGCCAACACCTTCAACGCCCAGCTTCGCCTCAAGCGCATCAGCGAAAGCCTCCTCGACGAATTCCCCGGCATGGGCGAGATCCGCAAACAGGCCCTCCTGCGACGCTTCGGCTCCGTCCAGCGCCTCAAGCGGGCGTCCCTCGAGGAAATCGCCTCCGTCCCCGGCTTCGGCGGCGCCACCGCCACCCGCCTCCTCGAGTTCCTCGCCGCCCGCGGCCCCTGATTGGAGGGGCAATGCCCCGCTCCCATACTTCCTGCATTCCCCGCATTCCCCGCATTCGCGGTCGTCTCCCCGCCCGCCCGTCGCTACCCTCGCCCGCGTGACGACGGTCCTGCGTTCCCTGACCCGCACGATCGTGCCCCGCAGGATTCGCAATTGGCTGCGATCCCCCCGCCAGACCGCCCGCTGGATCCTCAACGCCTGGCGTCCCCCGATCGCCCATCCCGTGCGGACCGACTGGACCCTCCGTTGTCCCCGCAACGCCGTCGAACGTGCCTTCCACCTCCAGTCCCAGGACCCCCCCCAGATCCGTGAGTTCGATGATTTCGTCCGTCACCTCCGCGCGGCCGGCCGGGTGAACCTCCTCGATGTCGGCTGCCATTTCGGAATCTTCTGCGGCGCCACCCTCCACTACGGCGCCCCGGGTTCCCGTGTCCTGGGCGTGGACCCATCGTCCGAGGCCCGCGCCATGGTCGCCCGCATCGCCCGCCTCAACGGCTGGACGGACCGCCTCACCTTCCTCCAGGCCGCCGTCGGGGCCCGGGATGGCCAGATCGAACTGGTCGAAACCGGGCTCACCGGGGCGGGCTACATGGTCCTGCCCCGCAACCATCCCCGGGCCGACCGCCTCACCCTGCCCCTGCGCACCGTCGATTCCCTCGCCCAATCCCTCGAAGACCCCCCCACCCTTGTGAAAATCGACGTCGAAGGCCTCGAATCCGATGTCCTCGCCGGCGGGCCGCTCACCTTCGGCGAACGCCGCACCCCGCTCTTCCTCGAACTTCACAATGCCATGATCCGCGAACGCGGCGCCGACCCCGCCGCCGTCCTCGACCGCCTCTCCGCCTTCGGCTACCGCACGTTCCTCATCGGCGACCAACCCTGCTCCCCTCCATCCCTCCTCGAACCGCCGATCGCCCGCTTCCTCGCCCTCCACCCCCGCACCCCATAACCCGCTCCAGCAATTCGCGGCCTCCTCAGGGTGCGGTTCCGCTGGCACCGCAGGCGGGTTCGAGGTTACCACTTGCCCATGATCCTCACCGGCATCGGCGACGAAGCAGGCAGTCTCCTGGATTCCCAGATTGCCGCGGTCCGCGAACTCGGCTGGAACCAGCTTGAAATGCGGGGCGTGCAACTCCCGGGCGTTCCCAAGGCGAACTTCCACGATCTCCCCGACGCGGCCTTCGATCAGGCCGCCGCCCGCCTCGCCGAATCCGGCGTCGGCGTGTACTGCTTCGGCTCCACGATCATGAACTGGGCCAAGACCATCGAGACACCCTGGGAGGTCACGCTCGCCGAGGTGGAACGATGCCTGCCCCGGATGCAGCGGCTGGGCACCCGCTTCGTCCGGATCATGAGCTTCAAACCGGCCGACGATGCCCACAGCATTCCCAAGGTGGTCTTCGACCGGGTGCGGGAGGTCACCCAGCGCTTCCTCGATGCCGGGCTGACCCCGGTCCACGAGAACTGCATGAACTACGGCGGCATGAGCTGGCAGCACGCCCTCGAACTGCTCGACCGCTGTCCCGGCCTGCGCTGGGTGTTCGACACCGCCAATCCCGTCTTCAATCCCGACCGCTCGAAGCCCAAGCCGTGGCCGCGCCAGGACCCGTGGGAGTTCTGGGAACATGTGCGCGACCACGTGGTCCACATCCACGTCAAGGACGCCACCTGGAATCCCGGCAAAAGCGACGCCGACTACACCTGGCCCGGCGAGGGGGAAGGCGCCGTCCGCCGCATCCTCGCCGACGCCCTCCACCGCGGGTATGAGGAGGCGATTTCCATCGAACCCCACATGGTGGTCGTCTTCCACGATGCCCAGTCCCAGGCCGCCAACGACGACGCCACCCGCGCGAACTTCGTCGAGTACGGTTGCCGCCTCGATGCCCTGATCGCGGACATCCGGACCAACGGTTGATCATGCAGTGGATATCGGGGTGCTTTCGCGCGCTGCGAGGAACGCAGATGTCGGCTCGCAGGTGTCTTGCCTGCATTCGCAGCCCCATCCCGACCTGCCGCCACCAGGGCGGCAACAACCCGGACGAACTGGAGTATTCCGTCCGGGGGAAAGCCCTTGATCCCGCGATGGGTCCCACATGGCCCATGAACACCTCGATCATGCCCCGCGGGATGCCCAGGGGTTCGGGGTCCGGGTAAGAGGAGTCCCAGCGGCGACGGCACGCTCTCATGGCCTTCGACATTCACGCCGCAGGCTCGGATGCCAATCCGATGTTCGCGACGACCCATTGGAGTGTGGTGCTCCTTGCTGGGCGGGACGGCACGTCGCCCGGAGCCGAGCAGGCGCTGTTGCACTTGTGCCAGATCTACTGGTATCCGGTTTACGCGTTCTTCCGGCGTGACCGGCAGTCCGCCGAGGACTCCGAGGACCTTACCCAGACCTTCTTCGCGGCGCTCTTGAAGCGAAACGATCTGGCCCGGGTTCATCCGGCAAAGGGACGTTTCCGCAACTTCCTGCTGGCGTCCGCGCGCCACTTCCTGATGAACGAGCTGGACCGTGCCAAACGCCTGAAGCGAGGCGGGCGCGTGGAGGTCTTGTCGATCGACGGGTTGGCCGCGGAACGGTGGTATCAGTTGGAACCGGTGGATGAGTCGTCACCGGACAAGGCCTTCGACCGCCGTTGGGCCGAGACCTTGATCGAGGTGGCCCTGGATCGATTGAAGGCGGACTGTGAGGCCGCGAGCCAGGGATTCCGATTCGAGGTCCTGCGCGACTTCGTGCTCGGAGATCCATCGGGAGTGACCTACGCCGAGGCCGCCACGCGTCTCGGGTTGAGCGAGAGCGCTGTGACCTCGGCAATCCATCGGATGCGCCTGCGCTTTCGCGAACATCTGCTGCGGGAAGCGGCCCAGACTCTCGATGACGCTCGCGACGCGGAATCCGAGCTGCGCGACCTGATCGAGGCGTTGAGCCAATGACGAAGACCCCAACCCGCGAAGGGATTCCGGGCGGGTGCTTCTGTAACGGGGACGAACATGAAATCCGGAGATTCACGAATTACCGGGACGGACTCCGGGCGTGCCTGCCAGAGCTGCGGCGTCCCGCTCGGGGCCCGGTCGAGCGCCGCATTCTGTGCGCGTTGCGCGTTGCGCCAGGTCCTGACCCGGACAAGTGCCGCGGAATCCCCCGGGGCGGGATCCGACGCAGGCCCCCGGCGCCTTGGCGACTACGAGGTTTACGAGGAGATCGGGCGCGGCGGAATGGCCGTGATCTACCGCGCGCGCCACGCCCGGCTCAACCGTTGGGTCGCCTTGAAGGTCCTGGCCGGGGGCGAGTTCGCATCGGCCGACTTCAAGCAGCGATTCCGGACCGAGGCGGAAGCGGCAGCCGCGCTCGATCACCCGAGTATCGTTCCCGTTTACGAAGTCGGTGAAGCGGAAGGCAAGTCCTACTTCAGTATGAAGCTGGTGGAGGGCGGCACGCTCGCCTCCTGGCATTCTCGCGAACCGGATGAAGCCCATCGCCGAGCCTGTGCGGCGGCTGTTGTCACCCTCGCCCGCGCCGTCCACTACGCCCACGAGCGAGGGGTCCTCCACCGCGATCTGAAACCCAATAACGTCCTGGTGGACCATGCCGGCGCGCTTTTCCTCACCGATTTCGGCCTGGCCCGCCTGCTGGAGAAGGAAAGCACGCTGACGCGCACCCTGGCGGTCATGGGAACACCGGCCTACATGGCGCCCGAGCAGGCGCGGGGGAATTCGCGGCGGGTCACCACCGCGGCCGACGTTTACGGATTGGGGGCCATCCTGTTTCAACTGCTCGCCGGGCGCCCTCCCTTCATGGGTGCGTCGCCGGCCGACATTCTCCGACAGGTGGAGGATACCGAGCCGACGCCGCCCAGCCGACTGGCGCATGGCGAGCGTTCCCGGACATGGGACACGGCCCGCTCCGACGTGAGAGATCTCGATACGATCTGTCTGAAGTGTCTCGAGAAGGAACCGGGCTCGCGTTACGAATCGGCGGCGGCGTTGGCGGAAGATCTCCAGCGCTGGTTGCGCCACGAACCCATCCTGGCGCGGAAGGCTTCAACCCCCGAACGGATCCGCAAATGGATTCGCCGCAGGCCGGCCTGGGCAGCCCTGATCGCCACCGCGGTCACGGCCCTGCTGGCCTTGGGCGTGGGAGGCGCGGTCTTCACGCTTCATGTGGTCAGGGCGCGAGAGGCCGCGGAAGAGGCGAATGCGCGGCTATCGCGCAACCTGTTCCTCCGCGAATGGCAGGGCGCCGAGGCCCTGGTGGCGCAGAACAAGACCGCCGGGGCGTTGATGTGGTTCGCCCGAGCCCTGCGTCAGCACCCGGAGAGTCTCGAGTTGAGCACCCGTCTCCTGTCGCTTCTCAGCGATCACGCCTTCCCGATCCCTCGAGGGTCGCCGATCACGAACGACGCTGCGGTTCTGGAGATCCATCTCTCGCCGGACGACTCCCAGCTCTTGACGACCGATGTCGCGGGCCGCGTCCGGTGCTGGTCGGTCGCCTCGGGAACGGAGCTGTTCACGCTGCCCAGGACCTTTGAACATCCCCTGGCCGGTTTCGTGACCCGTCATGGACCGATTCTCGTCGTCGATCGTTCCGGCGTCTCCCTGTGGCCAGCCCATGGCGGCGCCGAACCTCTGCGCGAAGTCCCCGGCCAGGACTGGGAGAGCGTGCATCTGTCTCGAGACCGACGTCGATTGGCCCTGAGCCCTCGGGAGGGACCCGCAGAGGTCTGGGATACCGCCACCTTGCAGAGGCTCTGGATAGGCGCCGCAGAGGATCGCGAGGACCCTGCCTTCATCCGCCTGAATGCCGACGGGCGACTCCTGCTGCGCACCCGGAATCTCGAACTCCGTGTGTACGACACCGCGACGAGCCGTTTGGTCTGGCGTGCCCAACCTGTCTCGCCCGTCTCAGACTGGTACTACGCCAGAGGGGATTTCACCGGAAACGGTGGACCAATCGTCAGCACTCACCTGGCCGGTGTCGGCGGGCGTCTCCTCTGTGTGTGGCCGCTCGACCTCGCGGCGTCGAGCGGCACGGAGCCGATCGTCCAGCAGCATCCCCAGGTTTCCGCTCAAGCCCCTGCGGAAACGTCGGGCGTGCTGGTCAGTCGCGATCCATCGAAGGCCTTTGTCTGGGCGCGCTCGGGTCTGCTGACCTGTTTCGGCTTGGAGGATGGGAAACGTCTTCTGGAACCGGTCGAATATCGCGGAGCCATCGCGAGTGTTGTCGAGTCCACCTCCGGACGGTGGGTCGCCGCCGCCTCGGAACGGATCGTGCAGTTCTGGGAATTCAATATGGCGACGCCTTCATCGCGCCTTCTGCCGACCGATGCGCACTTGGGCGACGCGCGCTTCAGCCCCGATGGACGTTGGCTGGCGGTGGGCAGGTCGAACAACGTGACCCTCTTCTACACCGAGGACGGGCACATCCGCCGAGTGCTGCCGATTCCAGACCCGGTTCGAGACCTGGTCATTTCGGACGATGGCCGCCTTCTCGCCAGTTCCTCGGTTGCCGGTGTGCTGGTGTGGAACCCGGAGACGGGGGACCTGCTGTCCAGGATGCACCCGTTATCCAGCTATGTCAGTCATCTTGCCCTGGCTCCCGACGGCCGCCGGTACGCGGCGACCGTCCCTGAGCCACCCCAGGTCCTGGTGTTCGATGTCGAAACCGGGCGCGCGGTCCTCGATCCGTTGGCCTACGAGGGTTCTGTGGTCGGCACGGAGTTCAGTCCCGACGGGCGTCGCCTGGCGGCAGCGACCGTCTCCGGTCAGGTCCTGCTTTGGGACTTGCCCGAAATTCCCCGCAGCGCCGAAGGCACGCGTCTGCTTCGCGCGGTCCGCCGTCACCAGACTGGCCGCCATGAGGGCGTCATTTGGATGCTCCAGTTCAGCCACGACGGAACGCGCCTGCTCACCGCCTCCAACGATCGCAGCGCCCGCCTCTGGGACGTCGAGTCGGGTACCCTGCTGGCCGAGTTCCGCCATCAGAAGGCGGTTTACTGCTCCCAGATCGCTCCCAACGGGCAAGTGATCCTCACGGGCGGCGGCGACCAGATCGCCCAGCTCTGGAACCTGGCGGACGGACGCCCCATGGGAGAGCCCATGCGCCACCCCAGCGCGGTGTGGTTCGGTCAGTTCAGCGAGGACGGACGCGTCGTGTTCACCGCCGACGACACCGGCCACGCGCGCGTCTGGGATGCCCGATCCGGGCTGCCGTTGAACGGATGGTTCGATCACGGTACGCCGATCCGACGAGCGCGACTGGGGCCCCATGCCCGTTACGCCCTGACCGCGTCGCTCGGGCGCGGGGTGCGCCTCTGGCAGCCCCTGTTCCCCCGGCGTCCCGCCCCCACCTGGTTCCCTGAACTCGCCGAAACCGTGGCCGGCGCCCGTCTTCTGGACGACGATACGATCGAGCCCGTTCCGTCCTCGCAATGGGACAGCCTCCTTGCCGGGCTGGAAACCCGTCGCGAGACCGACTTCTACTCCCGTTGGGCCCGATGGTTCCTCATCGATCGACAGCAGCCCGACCCGCAGCCGTTTCGTGAACGGTGAACCGCCGCGTCCATCTCGTGATCCCGCCCTGCCTCACCGCATCCCGACGAGGACCTCGCGGACCACGCCGTCGCCCAGATCCAGCTCCAGACGGTAGGTACCGGCGCTCAGTCCCTTGGTGCTCCAGTTGAAGATGTACTCGCCGCTCCCGGGCTCGTATCGGAACAGATTCCCCGAATTGGCGGCTCCGGGCGACCTGGCTTCGTTGATCGGACCGGCCTCCGCACCCTGGAGCCTGGTGAAGTAAAGCCGGGCCTCGAGGTCCACGATGCCACCATCCCCTCCCGTGAGTTGGAACTTGACCGGGACCACGCGCCCGGCCTTGAACACCGAGGATCCATCGGCCCGGATCGGAGAAAGCACGCCCGACCATGACAACGGCTCCGGCTCGACCGGTTCCAACAGACGAAATGTCAGAGCGAATTCAGGCGAGCCTTCCAGCATACCCACCACCTCTCCATCCAGTGCCTTATTCTCCAGCTCATCGATGAGGGCTGACGACCAGCCGGAGTAATCGAACTGAACCGCCTTATTGCCGGTCAATGTCGTCAGGCTGTCTGAGTCGAATGCGATGGCCCCATTCACATTGCCGCCAGCATGGATGAATCCATCAAATGCCCTGACAATGATGTTCCCGGAAACCGTAAACGCCTCGGGCGATAGAAGTCTCGCAAATTCATCCGCCTGGGGCTGGAAGTTTTCCCAGAAAACTCGGAATGGTGATTGCCTTGCCGGCTGTCCCGTGGCCGAGCCGCTGAGGAAGTAGGTTTGAGTGAGCGGGTCCACATGGATGAACAGGCCGTCCTCTGCGAACGCCGGGAGGCCAGCGAGGATGGAACCTAGGAGGGCGCGTAGTGACTTTCTCATGATCTTATGGGTCGGGCTGTTTCGTTCTATCGTTCTGCCGCATCCACTCGGACGACGGTCCGCACGGGAATGGCCCGCGTTCAACCCACTACAGAAGCATCCGCCACGAATCCTTTCGCGCGATGTTGAGGCCCCGAGTCGTGCCGTCACTCCAGGTGCCCGCCCGAACCCGTGGAGCGCACGGGTTCGGCGTCACTACCCTCGTCCCCGGTTTGGCGCGCCCGATAGAAGCGCACGGGGGCGTCGGTCGTCTCGAACACCTCGATCCGGTGGCCGAGACCCCGGACCCGCGCCACCGGAGTCCACGTGGTCAGGTCCGACGACGCCTCGACGAGGTAGTCCCGATCTGGCACGGCCGGAAAGGCGATCCTGTAAGTTCCCGCCGCGCCCGCTTCGTTCGGCATTGAACCGGCGTCGGAATCGCCCGCCGTTTCGATGGAAGGTCCGTCGGATTCCCCGGTGGAACCACCAGCCCACCCGTGGGCACCCGGACCCTTCGAATGGATCTTCAGATTGCCACCCCCGATGGTCTGCTCGACGGTCCGGTGTCCGTTCCAATGGCTCGAGAACCACATGGCATCGTTCCGATCCCAGACCGTCACCGCCAGGCTGTCGTCCCGACCCGGCTCGCCACGGTCGGTCAGCAGCACTTGAAGGGTTGCCTGGTCTTCCACGGTGATCCCCTTGCCCGGTCCGGTGATGTCGGAGATCACCCCATTCGCCGTGAAGACACTGCGGTTGCCCTGGACGGCGAGCGACGTCACCGCGCTGCTCTTGATCTGATAAACCCGCCCGCCGTCCCGCAGCGTGAGGTCCACCGAACCCTGCAGGGTCTTGCCGCCCTGGATGAACTTCGCATTGAAGCCGAAATCCAGCTTCGACCCGGGCGTGCCCGGAACGATGCCCTGCGAACCCGACAGCACCAGGAATCCGCCTCCGGTCACCATGTCGCTTGCCGATGGCCTGGAGACCGTCACCAGCACGTCGTCCTCGCGGCTGTCCCGCTCGAACCAGCCTCCGACGATCACCCCGATCGCATACGACTTCGAATCGGCCGTTCCGATGTCCACCGGCCAGTCGAAGGACACCACGCCCACCGTGGGGGCAGTCGGGTCAGGGACCTGCACCGGAAGGTTCGCAGCGATCACCGAACCGGTGTTGCGATCGACGAAGCTGGCGGTCGCATTCCGTATCTCGGCGGGATACGGGTCATGCTCAGGATCACCCACCGGCAACGTGGACAGGTCCCATACGGTGGCACGCAGCGCCAGCACGGTCGTTCCGCTGGTCGGCGACGCGGTCCCCTGGAAGAGCGTTCCACCAAAGACGCTGCGGGCGTCCTCGGGCAACACCGTGATTCCGAACTCCGCTTCGTCCGTGGACGCCGTGGCGTCTTCCACCTCCACCCGGAACCGGTAGTCGCCCGGCGCAACCTGCGCCCGCCCGGACAACGTCCAGTGCGCGGCGTTCGCCTCGGTCAGGGCGAGACCCCAGGAGAAACCCCCGGGAACGCCGGGCTCGAACGCTCCGGCGTGGTCCGCGCGCTTCCACCCGATCCGCACGACGAGATCCGTTCCCGCCGTGTCGGCGTCGCTGGCGAAGACGCTCACCGGGGCGATCGCGTCGCTGTACTGAACCTCCTGATCCATCCGATCCACCTCGATGGTCGGCGGCGACTGCACGCCCCGCAGATGCACCGTGGCCACCGCAAACGCGCTCCCGGCACCGCGTGGGTCGCGCACGCTGAAGCGGAACTGGTCGGTGTGGAACTCATCCCGCGGAATCACCAATCCGGCCGGCGGTGTGTACCGCACCGTGTCACCCGACAGGGTCACCTCACCGAGCGTTCCGTCCGTATCGATCTCCCCCACCCGCAAGGTGGCAGGGTCGTCGTCCGGGTCTTCGGCGTTCGCCAGCAGGAGGGCGGTCAGGTCCGCCTCGACCGGTTGCAGATCCATCACCGCATGCGCCGGACCCGCTGTGGGGGTCGAATTGACGCCGGTGACCGTCACCGTGACGGTGCCCCTTCCGATGGCGCCGAACGGATCCTCGACCTCGTAGTCGAACAGGTCCGTGGCGGTCTGGCCCTCCTGAAGGCTCTCGAAGCGCCGTGCCGTCGAGTAGAACACTTCGGTCCCGGCAACCACCGCCTGCCCCTGGGTCAGCGAGCGATCCACGCGCACCACACGCAACTGGGCGGTCTGGCCCGGGTCCGGATCCGTGGCCGCCGCCATTAGCAGGGCGGCGATATCCACTGGATCTTCGTTCTCCGCCACGGTGATGGCCACCGGCCCGGCCGTCGGCGCGTCGTTGCGTCCTTCGATGCGGACGGTCACGCGCCCGGACGCCGTGGCGCCCTGGCGATCGCTGACGGTGTACCCGAAACCATCGAGGCGTTCGCCGCCGGGTCCAAGTTTCGGACCGCTGCCCGCCGGGTTGTAACGAAGCCGCCCGTCCGGGGCGAGGGACACCTGGCCCAGCACACCCGCCGGATCAATGGCGGTGATCTGCACCTGGTCGCCCAGGTCCGGATCGGTCGCCTGGGTCAGGATGGCGTTGTCGATCAGGTTGTCCCCGCTCAACTCAGCCACGACAACCACGAGGTCCGGCGCGGCAGGCGGATGATTCTCCCCTTGGACCTGGATCGTGACCCGTGCCGAGGCCCGCGCCCCGTGCGAATCCTCGACCACGTAGCGGAACGAGTCGGTCACCGTCACCCCGGGCGGCAGGGGGAACCGGCCGCTCGGATCGTAGTGGAACACCCCGCCCCCCTGGTGCGTCACCTGCCCGATCGTTCCCACAGTGACCACATGGACGATGCTGATGGTGTCGCCCGGATTCGGATCCGTGTCGTTCACCAGAACGCTGGGCGTCGTGAAGGCCGCCGTGGCCACGGTGCTGTAACCCGCTCCACCGTCGTCCGCGGCCAGCGGCGGGTCGTTCTCCGCCACCACCGTCACAACGGTGCCGTCCGCGACGCGGTTCAGGCTGCCCAGGCCGACCGTCAGGGTGAACCCGGTCGACTCGGATTCCCCGACGGGACGCCGGTGCCGGGTGGGAATAAAACGCACCGCCCGCAACGCCGCCTCGACCGTCCCAGCCGGACCGGTCAATTCGTAGCCGGCCACGTCGGAGCCGGAGAACCCGGCAGCGAGGAGTACGCCCCTTGCCGCGTCCTCCATGACCACGCGGACGGTCACCAGTGTCGCCGCGGGCAACCGCAACGAGACGTTGTCGAACGGCAGGGCGGTTTCGCGATCGGTGATCGTCAGGCTGGCGATTCCGGAGGGCGCGGGAAGCCCCACCCCGTTGTACCAGACATGGCTGGATCGGCCGAGACCGCCGCTGAGCACCAGGTCCATTGCGCCATCGCCGTTCAAGTCCCCTGCCCCGATCGACACCATGGGATGCACCGGTCCGGGCATGGCGGCGGAAGCCGTGAAGTTCCCGTGGCCGTCGTTCACCAGCAGGACGGAACGATTGAAGGATTCGGACAGGGCACTGACGAACTCGCTCTGAAGGACGACCAGATCGAGCGCCGCGCTCCCGTCGAAGTCGCCCAGCACGGCGCCCTGAATGGTGGTCCCGGCGAAGGTCTGTGCGGTGGCCGTGAACTGTCCGGAGCCATCGTTCAACCAGACCAGGGGTCCGGTGCCGCTCCGACGCACGGTGACAATATCGACAGCGCCGTCGCCATTGACGTCCCCGACGAGAGGGAAGGCGCCGCCTGTGCCGAGCAGTTGAAGGCTGTCACGGAACCGGCCCGAACCGTCATTGAACCAGACCAGCGTGGGGCCGCTGAACTGGCCCAGCACCAGGTCGAGGCTGCCATTGCCATTGAGGTCGGCCAGGCGCACCTCGAGAAAGGTCCGGTTCGCGAAGCTGATGTCTTCCATGGCGGCCGGGAACTCGGTGAACTGGCCGGTTCCATCGTTCAACCAGACGCGGACCCACCAGTTCGAAAAGCCTGCGGAGGCGAGCGTGACCAGGTCCACTGCTCCGTCGCCATTCAGGTCTCCCACTGCGAAGGCCTCGACCAGGACACTCTCCAGCGCCTGGGTTCCTTCGGTGAACCCGCCACTGCCGTCGTTGAAGTAGAGGGTCATGCCGTAGGGCTCCATCCGATGGGTGGTGAGGGCATCCAGGTGGCCGTCGCCGTTGAGGTCGGCGAGCTGGGCCTTCGAGAGGATCTTGGAGCCGATCTTCTGCTGCCCTTCCGAGAACCCGCCGGCGCCATCGTTGAACCAGACCCGGCTGCCGTACGGCTCGGCCTGGCCAAAGTAGCCCAGCGCGTTCGGCACGAAGAGGTCGGGATGTCCGTTCCCGTTCAAATCCCCGATCGCGATGCCGACGGAATTGTACTCGGCGTTGCCCAACCGCAGGAGGCTGTCCGTGAACGACCCGGTCCCGGTCGGGGCCTCGACGATGAACTGCGCCAGGAACGGCGCCTGCAAGATCTCGCCCTGCGCCCCGCCCAGCCCCGTACGAACCGACACCGTGACCTGTTCGCCGGGAATGAACCCGGTCTCGGGATCGGGATGCAGCGTCAGGATCGTCCCGTTCAACACGGTCCGCAGACTCCGCGGGCCGCTCTGTCCGCCGGCCACGGCGACGTTGGCGCCGACGGTGGCGGAATCGAGCGGACGATTGAATCGGAGCACTACGGTTCCGTTGCCCGGCGCCGAGGGATCATTGGGCGAAGGACTCATCTCGACCACGCGCAGAACGGAACGGACATCGAGCGTGACCGTCGCTGGCGCCGAGTTCTCAAGGCCATCCGTGGCCGCATAGGTGAACGCATCCGCGCCCAGGTGCCCCGGCGAAGGCGTGTACACGAACGAGCCGTCGCGCCGCAGCACAACCGTGCCGTGGGTCGGTGGTGTCACGAGCACGGCAGTCAGGGGATCGCCCTCTGCGTCGATGTCGTTCGCGAGCACCCCGTGCGACGCGACGACCGCAAAGGCCTCGCCGGCTGGCACGAGGTAGGGTCCATCACCCGCCGCCACCGGAGGGGTGTTGCCGATCTTCACCCGGGCCGGCGCGGACGATGCCTGTGCATCGGCGGCGCGGTAGGTGAACACATCCGTCCCGGCAAACCCCGTCCCCGGGGTGTAGGTGAACCCGCCGTTCGAGGCCAGCACCACACTTCCCCGCGCGGGAGCGCTCACGAGTTGCGCCTGCATCGGACCGCCGTCGCCAGCGAGGTCGTTCACCAGCACCCCCTGGGCCGCGGCGACGACGACCGGCGCGGATCCGTTGGCCGGATGGAAATCGTCACGCGCCACCGGGGCGGACTGATTCAACCACACCTCATTGCCGGAGCCGGTGGTGCGGCTGTTGTTGACCACGAACACGTCGAGATCGCCGTCGCCGTCGAGATCCGCCACCCCCGCATGGAGGCTCTCGGAGGTGCCCAACCGCGCGCCGGACTGCGTGAACCGGGCAGCCCCGTTGTTGAGCAGGACGCCATCGCCGCCACCCTGGCCCGCCCCGTCGCGGACATCCGCCTGCCACACATCGAGGTGCCCGTCCGCGTTCAGGTCGCCAAGCCCCACCCCGAGGGTGAAACGCCGTTCGATTCCGAAGGGAGACCGGTGGAAGTTCGCGGCGCCGTCGTTGAGCCAGACCTCGTTGGGTCCGGAATTCACCTGATGCACGAGCCAGGCATCGAGGGTGCCGTTGCCGTCCAGGTCGGCCAGCACCACCTGGCGGGACCACGTGGTGCTCACCCCGCTTGAACGCAAGTCGAACCGCGCCCCGCCTTCGTTGATCAGCAACTGCCCGCCCGCGAGCCCGACCAGGTACACATCCATCAACCCGTCGTGGTTCAGGTCCCCGACCGCACCGGCCGACGCCGAGGCGATGGCCACCGCGGAACCCGGATCGAAGGTGAAGTTTCCGTGGCCGTCGTTCCGCCAGACCCAGGCCCATGAGGAGCCGACACCCAGCAGATCGAGGTCGCCGTCACCGTCGAAGTCGCCCGCCAGCAGGAATGACGGCGCCCCCAGCGGGAAGCTCGACAGTCCGAGCACGACGACGCTCCCGGCGGGAAACGCGCCAGTGCCATCGTTGAACCCGATCCGCATCTCCCTGCTCTGGCTGCCGAGGAAGTTGTCCACCTGCCAGATCAGGACCAGGTCCGGATGTCCGTCCCCGTTCAGATCCGCCACCAGCGGTGCGGACCCGCGGAAGGCAAGGTCCGGGTACTGGAGTCCGAGCGACTCTTCGCGCTCGATGAAGGTGGCGTCCCCTTGATTCAGGTACACACGCGGATGCGTGTCGCGATTCCACACGATCGCGTCGGGGACCCGGTTTCCGTTCAAATCCACCAGGGTCACAAACTCGCTGAACTCCGACGTCGAGGTTCCCGCCAACGCGCGCTGGAACACCGCACTTCCCCGGGGAACCGCGGCGTGGAACTGCCACGCGTGGGGTCGGGCCAGTTCCGCCCGGACGCCCTCGCGAATGCCGGGCGAGACGTGCACGGTGATGACTTCCCCGGGAAGGAAGGGTTCCCCGGGAACCAGGGTCACTTCCGCTCCGTTCACCCCCACGGTGACTTCCCGGCGACCGGTCAGAGATCCGAAGGCATGGACCCGCCCCGCAACGGACGAAGCCTCCACCGCCCCGCTGAAGGTGATCCGGACCGGCCCGGACGCCGGCGCATCCGTCGTGTTGGCCGCCGGTTCAACGGACACGATCTCCAGCAGTTCGACCACACGCAGGGTCACCGTCGCGGGTCCCGACGCATCGCGCCCGTCGGAGACCCGGTAGGTAAACGTATCGACCGAGTCGAAGCCCGGTTCCGGGACGTACTCGAACGAGCCGTCCGCCGCGAGGGACAACGCGCCGTGCGAAGGAGCGGTCAGCAGCTCGACCACCAGCCCGGGGTCGCCGTCGGGATCGCCATCGTTCGCCAGCAGGCCCTCGCCTGCGGACACCGTGCGTGGCTGGCCCTGGAAGAGAAAGTACGTGTCGTCCCCGGCCACCGGGGCGCGGTTCCCCAACTTGACCCTCGCCTGCGGGTAGGTCCCCGAGGTGTACGCCGTTCCGGCGCGATAGACAAAGGCGTCGGACCCGGGATGGCCCGGCCCCGGCGTATAGACAAACGATCCGTCGTTCGCCAGGACGACCGTGCCGTGGCCCGGCGGGGTCACCAGTTCCGCCCACGCCGTTTCGGTGGCCGGCACTCCGAGGTTCGGATCGAAATCGTTGGCGAGCACGCCCGCATCCCTGGGCACATCGATGTTCCCGGCACCGGAGTACGCATAATAGTCATCCGCCATGATCAGGGACGCGGCGCCCAGGGCGACGCGAACCGGCCCGGACACATACTCGATCTCGTCCGCCCGAACCCGGTACGTGAAGGCATCGATCCCCTCACTCCAGGAACCGAAGGACCGGTAGGTGAACCCGCCATCGGGATGGAAGGTGAGGAACCCGTTCTGGACGTCCTCCACCAGCTCGGCCACCAGATCGAGCCCGTCCGGGTTCCGATCGTTGGCCAGAACGCCGCCACTGGCGTCCACGGTCAGCGAGAAGTGGGCATCGACGCCGTGGTTGAATTGGAAGGGCACATTCGGGTAGTGGTCCGGTCTCGGTTCCGGCGCTTCCGTGCCGCCCCCGACCTGGATTGTGATGGTGACCGCAGCCGATTCCAGGTCGCCGTCGGTCAGCACGTATTGGAACGTGTCGGTCCCCCGGAAGACCGGCGGCGGGGTGTAGGTGAACGTGCCGTCCGCACGCAGGTTCAACTGGCCCCGCTCGGCGGGCACCGGCACCCGCACCGCCCAGCTCCCATCCGGCCAGTTGCCGAAGTACTGCATGTCCTCCAGGGCCACTCCCGGGAACCGGGTCAGCAGATCGTACAGCCGCCCCTGGACCCACTCATCGGTGCGCACCGTGATGTCGTCCCCGTCCGGATCCGAGGCGCCTTGCAGCAACGATTGCGCACGCGGCAGTTCGAGCACGGTGTTCCTCTCGATCACAAAGGTCCGCGGCGCCGCCGGAATGGGCGCGCGGTTGGGAAGGATCCCGAACGTCCGTGTCTCGGTGGGAAAGAACGGCGAGCCCGCCGCACTGGTCATCGTATCCCGCACCGTGACGTTCACCGTCTCGCCCCGGATGAACCGCCCGACCGGGGTCAACGTCGCCTCCCGTCCGTCAGGGGACAGGGCGATCGAGACCGGTCTCCGTCCGCTGACCGAACCGCGCACTTCGACGTGGGCATCGAGTGCGGCTGCCGTCACGGGTTCATCGAAGGTCAGCACCACCGGCGCCGACTCCTCGGCCTCGCTGCCCGGGTTCGGACTGAGGGCCAGCCAGTCGAGCCGCGGACGGATGGTGAGGGAGACCGCGATGGCGGGGGAGATGCGTCCCTCGAAATCCTGCACCCGGTAGAGGAACCCATCCTCGCCGTGGAACAAGGGATTCGGTTGGTAGGTGAAGCTCCCGTCCTCAAACAGGGTGAGCTGGCCGTTCTGCGGACCGCTCCCCAACTGAAACGCGGCCTTGAGCGAGTCGCCGAAGTCGTTCACCAACACCCCGCGCGATCCTTCCACCGCGAGCAGGACGCCTTCCATCCCCTCGTAGGCTTCGGGCGCGCCATACGGCGCCACGCTCTCGAAGGCCCCGATGTCGGGGACGCCCCCGAGCGCGCGAGGCACGCCCCGCTGGTCCACCAGGCTGCCCGTTGCCCCCTGGTCCCGCGCCGGACTGTCCGGACGCAACGCATGGGTGTGTGTCCGACCTCCGTTATGTTCCAGGGGACCCAACCCGGCATCGTCCGCGGTCCGGAACCTCGCCCCTTCCGAAAGCAACAACTCGCTCGCCCAGGCGGCCTCGGCGCCCGTTCCGTCGGTGTCGAGGTTGTGCCCGGTCGAAACCACGAGGGACTGAAGGGTCTGGGTCCGGTTGAAGACATCGTTGGGGCTGTTCCCGGCCAGCAGGGTTCCCGAGAGGTGGACCACCGACACCCCGAGCACCTCCGGCTTGAGCTGGGCCTTCAATGAACTCATCGCCGTCGAATAGATCCCTCCGCCCTGACGGGTCAGACCGTTCACGGCCTGGTTCCCGTAAATCGTGCAGTCCACCAGCGTGGCGATGGCGGTGCCCTGCGTGAAACTGCCGTTGTACAGCCCGGCTCCGAAGGCCGGCAACGGAATGCCCCGCGTGCCTTCCCCATCCACCCGGTTGCCGCTCAACGTGCAATTCTGCAGCGTCACGGTGCTGATGAGGATCGTGCCCGACCCCGCGCAGTCGTTGAACACGCCCCCGCCCTTCGACTTCCCCTTCGCGACATTGCCGCTGATCGTGCTCCCGATCAGAACGGCCTGGCCGCCGTTCTCGTTGCGCAGCCCGCCGCCATACGCCGCAATGACCCCGGAAACCTGATTGTCCGCCAGGGTGCTGTCCTGGACCAGCAGGGCTGCGTAGTAGTCGTTCGCGATCGCGCCGCCACCGCCGGACGTGTTCCGGTTGAGATCGCTGCCCTGGATGCGGACAAAGCTGCCGAAGGTCGTCTTCATCGCGCCGCCACTCGACAGGAACAGCGCCTCCGCCGCGTTGTCGTTCAGTTCCGAGTCGCTCACCCGAGTGTAGGACCCGAAACTGTGGATGGCCGCGCCCATCGCCAGGATCGTCGTGGCGCGAACGCGGTTCCCGTTGACTTTCGAGCCGGTCACCTCCAGCCCGCTGAAGAACGAACTGATGGCCCCGCCGTGACTGCCCAGCAGACCCGCCGCTTCATTCCCCGTCAGCTCCGAGTTCCGGATCCTGAGCAGCCCCAGGTCCGTGTGGATCCCACCCCCGACCACCAGCGCGCGCGGGGTCGGAATGTGGTCGGCGAGGAAACAATGCACGAGGCCTCGTTCCACCCAGCAGATCTTCATCAGGTGCCGCGCAACCGCGACCCCGGTCCCGGCCTTGTTCCCCTCGATGACCGAATCGATCACCTCGGTGACCGGTGAGCCCAGGCCAAGCCAGCCCGCAATGTTGGTGAGGGGATTGCCGCCTTCAGAGTCGCTGTTGCCCAGTTGCCCGCCCATGAACTCCTCCGCCGATCCGGCCTGCGCAGCGCGGGTGGAGGATTTGGCGACGTACTCGGCCTCGACCGCTTCGGCCTGGTCCTCCTGGGTGGGATCCAAGGGCGGCGTGATCTCCGCCAGGTCCGACCGATGCCCCGTCAATTCGTCCGACGCGCTGCGCCCGCCGCCCACCCGCAGGGTGGAGACATTCAAGCCGCTGCTGCTGATCCCGCCGCCGTTCCGTGCCGCCGAGTTATTGCGGATGACGCTGTTCCGCACCGTGAGCCGGGCCGAACCGCGATTGTAGATGCCGCCGCCCTCGCCTCCCCAATAGTCAAACGCCCGGCAGTCGCGCACCTCGACCCGGTCCAGCACCACCGTGCCCTGGTTGTAGATCCCGCCGCCGCTCGGAGCCAGTCCGTCGATGACGGTCAGATCCTCCAGATGAAGCGTCCTGCCCGGGAGCACGGTGAACACCGTCCCCAACAGCGCCCCCGACACGAAGGTCCGTCCCATGCCCTCGCCCCGGATCGTCAGGTCCCGATCGACGATGACATTGTCGTAGTAGGTCCCCACCCCGAGCCGGATCACGTTGCAGCGGGGATTGTCGATGGCCGGGTTCAGATCGCCCATGTGCGGCGGAGGAATGACCAGCGTCGTGTCGTCGGTGAATCCCCCGGTGCTGTCGAAGACGCCGAGCAATCCCCACCCGCTAATCCCGGGGAAGTAGGAGCCGACCTTTCTGGGGCCGCCGTGCCCTCGCGCCACCACGTCCAGCGGCTCGTAATAGTATTTGCGATCGTAGCCGCTGCCTCCGTCGTTCAAGTGGCCCTCCACGATGCGACCCGTGGGCAGCAGACTCGTGGTGGGCTCCACTCTGACCGTCGCGCGTGCCCTGGCCTGACGACCGCCCCGCGGCGGCACGGTCATCGTCACGGGTTCCGTGGACAGCCCTGCCCCGGAGACTGCCCAGGTCGCACCCCCCAGAAGGTGGGCCACCCGGCCATGGCCCGAACTGTCCGCCGCCACCGTCCCCGCCCCATCGTCCATCCGCCAGTACGCGATCAAACCCGGTTCCGACCCCGTCAGCGGCGCATTCATGGCACCGCTGATCTGCGAGGACGTCCGCGCCACGTTCCAGATCCGCACCTCGTCCACATCCCCGTCCAGATGACTGCCCGGAAGGAATCCGAGGGTGACCGGACTGCCGTTGCCGCCCTGGGACCGGACCAGCTCCCTCCAGGGTTGCCCGAAGGCGTTCAACTTCGGGGACACCGTCATGTACCCGCCGTCCACGAAGAGCCGTGCCTCGGGAATCGAGGCGTCGTACACCGCCGCAAGGTGCACCCAGTGCCCCTCGGGAATGCGCAGCGGGTAGGCATCGAGTGTCACGTTGGCGGCGTGCAGATTGAAGATCGGCACGCCGTCCGGGCGCAGTCCTACCATCCACTCCCCGGGCTCCGTTGGATGATGGAAGCTCGTCCTCGCCATCTTCGCGACGGCCGGACTGACCGTTCCCGGTTGCGCCGCCACGCGGGTTCTCACCCAGGCCTCGACGGTGAAACTCCCATTGTCCCCGATCGGAATCCCATGCGTCTCCGCCCTCGCGGTCGTGCCGTTGAAGCGCAGGGCGTTCCCGGCCACCTCCTGGGCCCGTGCGCCCGGGGCCGACAGACCTGCCGCGAACAGCAGACCCGCCAGCGCCATCCGTGTCAGCGCCCCTCGTACCCGGCGGTACGGCCGTGTCGGCGGATGATCGTCCACCACGAGGATTCTGGAACTTCCCGATCGGGCCATGACCCCCGAATCGTGACGCCCTCGCCCATCCCCAACCATCGGATGGCTTGCGTAGAACCCGCTACGAACCGTTGCCTAGGTAATCCTACCGATCCCGGGCGAATGTTGAATGGCGAATGGCGCCCGCCCCTGCTGCATGCCTACGGCTCAGATCTCAGCCGACAACCGGGGCCAGTGCTCCGAGAGGAATCGTGCAACCCGCGGATCACGACTCGCGCGCCTGTGCAATTCCTCGACCGGGACCGCATGCCGCCAATCGATGGCGAGTTCGGCGAGCACCCGCCGGTTTCCATGAAGCCGCGCCGCTCGATACCAACGGTGAATGAATCCGAGGGCCAAGGCCGGGTTCAGGTCCAATTCCTCGGTGACCCGATACCCGATAACCTGCACGACGACTTTGAGGTGTGCCGCGTCGTTTCTCCCCCTCTGATCGAAGAAGCGGATCGCGTGGAGCTTGGCGGCCGCCAGCGGGACCGGGTGCAGCACTCGTAGAAGATGTCCCTCACCGAGATCTGCAAGGACCGAGATGGCTTCCGGATCGGCCTCGATACCCGGGACACTGTGCAGCCATTCGATATCCAGTGGGCGCCCTCGCCAGGTCGTCCGAATGACGGCCGCAAGAACGGTCATTTCGTACCGATGGGGATACTGGATGGTGCCCCCAAGCGTCGCCGCAAGTCGATCGGCCCCATCGCGCTCGCCCAACACGTCCAGGTCCCGGCTCACAATGGCTCCCAGGCCGAATCGGGCCGCCCAGAAAGCGACCGCTTGACCGCCACAAACCACCGACGGCGCCCCCAGGTCAGCGAGGATCCGGGCAAACGGCGCGATCTCGTTCCAGGTCCAACTCGAGGAGCCACTCGGCATCGGGATCGATGGAAGTTCGGATTGGCAAGCGGGGCCAAGGCCAGCCCTCCGACCGGTGCCGAAACATGGCCTGGCACCGGGCACTGGACTCTTCAGCCTTCATGGCCAGGCGTTCGGCGAAGCCGCGCTCCGCAGATTCCATGGCGGCATCTTGCCCCCCCCGTCGCCTCCCCGGCAAGGATCGCGTTCGGAACAGCCCTGCTTCCGGTGCATCGCAGGTTTTCTGAACTCGCCCAACCCATCCCCCCCTGGGACTCGTACCCATCCCGAAGGGCCCTGGAGGAAGTCGCGATCGATGCGCCGCCCGCTCGCCCCTACCAACTCCGACCCGGGACCAGGCAATGAACCCGCCCAACTACGAAGAATACAGTCCCCGGGACGCTGAAGAATCGGCCTCAGGAAATCGCTTGACCGCCCTCCACCGCCTGCAAAGCCTCCCACTACCAACCCAAACTCCCCGACGCCCATGCCCCGCTTGTTCCTCGCATTCCCACCGTTCCCTCATCAACCCTCTCCGCTTCAGGCTCATAACCTGAAGGTCCTAGGTTGAACTAAATCCAGCCCCGGCAACCAACTTCCGTTGCACCGCAACCAATTAAGCTGCTGGCCTCCAGCGGCTTCGTCGTTTTCTAGGGGCCAAACCCGCCAAACACCCCTCCCTTGGTCGTACAGGGTCCGCAAGGGTCCTCATCGGTCCGCTTACCAAAATTTTGCCAAATAGTCCGGCGGACTTCGGGATGTGTGAACGCCGGCTTGTCGGAATAGCACTTCACAGCCGAACAACTTCTGGGCATAACCAAGACTTAACGCGAGAGAACAGGACCAGTCGTTTTCAACAAACGGACAACAGCAAGGAAACCAGCGGATACAGAACGAACTCAAGGTCGAGCGGTATGCCCGAACATTACTTCTACCACTCCTTCTCAATTTCGCGACCCCACGAGTGTCGTCAAGCTTGGATTGATCGGTGTTTCACGATCCTGCGATCCATCTTCACTCGAGGGATTGTACTGACCCCGGAATTGGTCGAATTCAAGGCCGAGGAACTTCAGCCTAGAAGCGGTGAACAAATTCCGCCAATCCTGCAGGTGCGATTCTGCCTAACCCAACTCGATATATCGGATCTCAAGACTCATTGCGATACCTTCGGCCCAGTTTCTCTCGAATTCGATAGGAGCGCCATCCGCGATCTTGGGGCATTGCCTGTAATTTACATTCCTCAAGTAGTTGACAAGCGCAAGGATCTAATGGCGAGCATTGGATATGCATTTGTTTCAAAGCTTCGCTACGTCAGAAGAGTCCTTGACGAGCTAGCAGCGCTACGCGCCGAGGCTCAAGCCTTTGATCAAGACGAATCAATGGTTGTCAGCACGAACGAAGCCTCGGAGGAGGTTGTAATTCACAATCGATCCCTCAGAGGCTTTCTGGACATGGTAAAACCCAAACAGGAGTCGCTCGAAGAACTAAGTTCGACCATTCAGGCGCTCAGCTGTCTGTTTTTCCCCGCGGGGCCATCTTGTCCTGAGTCAAGTCAAATGGATTATTATCACGAAAGAGAGTGGAGAGTGATTAGCGAAATACTAAATTCCGGAGATCCGGTAGACGCTCCTTTAAATCTCGTCGAGAAGGCCGATTTTGCGAAAATTTACCCATCTTGGAATCTGTCGCTCATACCATTCGGTTCCGAGACGCTTCGCTATCTTGACTGCTGCCGCATCATCCGCGATATAAACTGCACTCCTATCAAGTCACGCGTACGGCGAGTTATTTTACCTCAAGAAATCCATCAAAGAGCAAAAGAGGAACTATCCGCTCTCGGCTATGTTGGAGAGGTAACGCCAGCCCCTTGGCAAGAGAATTTTCCTTATCCGCCAAACAACGAGGATAAATAGAAACCAATATGATCAAGCCCTCATCACATCGTCTGCGATTCACAATCTCAGCGTATCTTATTGCGGCAATCTGGCTTCAGAGCATCGTCGGTGTTTTGTTCGCGGCTGAGGAAATCAGTTTCGGGAATCCCAATGACCCAAGGCGGCAACGATTATCCGGATTTCCAAGTCAACCAAGAGTCCTGCAAATGAAGGGTCAGGGCAGAGAGACACATAATCAGATAGAGATACTGAAGAACTCGGGTGGAGGGATCCTGCAAGGCGTTGTGACAAGTCGTGCCGATTTTGAGATTGAATTGTTTTCGCTCAAGTATAACCCAGGCGCCGATGATGGTAAGAAGGTGACAGTCGCAGTAAACGGCTTGAAGCAGACAATCGACCTTTATGACTGGGAACTCCTTCCAATCGTGAAGCTCGCGGATTCTGAATTTC